>JAKVCH010000337.1 GCA_022447485.1 Polyangiaceae bacterium
GCCTGCCGCAATAACTCCAAGCCTAATTGAGGAACTCGAACCGCAGCTGAAGCCTGGGGATATTCTGATTGACGGTGGCAATAGCCACTATCATCAAGCTGTTGACCAAGCGGAAGCTCTTGCTCAAAAAGGCATCCATTACGTCGACATCGGTACGAGCGGTGGGGTGCACGGGTTGGAGCGAGGCTATTGCCTGATGGTCGGGGGGAGCAACGAGGCCGTCGATGCCATCCGTCCCATTCTCGAAGCATTGGCTCCCGGGGTGGAAGCCGCGCCGCGCCTACCCGGCCGAGAAGGCAACCCCGACGATGCGGAATTGGGGTTTCTTCATTGTGGGCCGCCCGGCGCCGGCCATTTTGTCAAGATGGTCCACAACGGTATCGAGTATGGACTGATGGCTGCCTATGCCGAGGGCTTCAATATTTTGAAGCATGCCAATATCGGCAAGCAAGATCATGAGAAAGATGCCGAGACCGCGCCGATGAATCATGCGAAGTACTATCAATATGACTTAGAGATCGATCGCATCGCTGAACTCTGGCGTCGGGGAAGCGTTATTCCGTCGTGGCTACTCGATCTAAGTGCGCAAGCCTTAGGCGAAAATGCGGAACTAAAGGACTTTTCTGGCCATGTTTCCGATTCTGGGGAGGGGCGTTGGACCCAACTTGCGGCGATTGATGAAGGAGTGCCGGCTCATGTTTTAAGTGCCGCCCTTTTCGATCGTTTTGAGTCTCGAGGGCGGGGCGAATATGCTGCCAAAGTCCTGTCAGCCATGCGCTGGGGCTTCGGTGGCCATAAAGAAAAGAAGTGAGGGGGAAGCGGCCTGAAGACGCTCCCCCTCTTTTTGCATGACCCTTTGAGTAGCGCTACTTCTTCGCCAGCTTGGCCCAGCTATCTCTGAGTCCAATTGTCCGGTTAAAAATCGGTTCGTCTTGTGTGCTCGATTGGTCAACGCAAAAATAGCCAAGGCGTTCAAATTGAACGCGGTGGCCTGGTGCCTCCGCCGCAAGCTCTTTGTGAACTTTCGCTTCTGTGATGGTTTCTAGGGAATCAGGGTTGAGGAAGTCCAGGTGAGAGCTGTCTTCATGAGAGTTGGGCTCCTCTTCGGTGTAGAGTCGATCGTAGAGCCTCACCGTTGCCGAGGTAGAGTCTTCCTCGCTTATCCAGTGTAAGGTCCCTTTCACTCGGCGCCCGTCCGGTGCTGTCCCTCCTTTTGATTCAGGGTCCCAGGAGCATCGTAACTCAATGGCTTGACCATTTTCGTCATGGATCACCTCGTCGCAGGTTAGAAGGCAGGCGCCGCGCAGGCGCACCTCTTTGCCGGGAGCTAGGCGGAACCATTTCTTGATTGGTACCTCCATATAATCATCTTGCTCGACCCAAATATCTCTACTCAGAGTGACGGTACGTTTTCCTAATTCCTCATATTCTGGATGGACCGGGACTTCGAATTCATACCTTTCCTCAGGAGCAATATTCGTAATCGTTACCTTCAGGGGGCGTAAGACTGCCATTGTCCTCTGGGCATGGGCATTCAGGTCTTCTCTCAAGCGATGTTCAAGAAGAGCGACGTCGACCACACTGTCCTTTTTTGCTACCCCGATCCGTTCACAGAAGGCCTGGAGTGATTCTGGTAAGTAGCCTCTGCGGCGCATTCCTGCGATCGTCGGCATACGGGGGTCGTCCCAGTCCTCAACATGGCCACCCTCCACGAGTTCATGGAGCTTTCTTTTGCTCAGTACGGTGTAACCGATGTTCAAACGCGCAAATTCAATTTGCCGAGGCTTTGTGTCTGGGGAATCTAAGTTTTCGACAAACCATTCATAGAGGGGTCGGTGGGCTTCGAACTCTAGGGTGCAGAGTGAGTGGGTAATTCCTTCGAAAGCATCGCTCAGAGGGTGAGCGAAGTCATACATCGGATAAATTTTCCAGGTTTCGCCCGTGCGGTGGGGTGCCGCCTTGCGGATACGGTACATCAGAGGGTCACGCATATTGAGGTTTTTATGCCTCATGTCGATTTTTGCGCGGAGCACAGCTGCTCCCTCATCAAGCCGACCTTCTCGCATCGCTTGTAAGAGATCTAAGTTTTCACTCACGGAACGATTTCGGTAGGGACTATCGAGCCCCTCCTTATAAAAGTTGCCCCGATTCTCTCGTATCTCCTCTGGGCTTTGGCTGTCGACGTAGGCAAGTCCTTTTTCGACCAAGCTGACGGCTGCGGCGTAGAGCTTGTCGAAATAGTTGGAAGCAAAATAGACCCTCTCTCCTGGATCGCAGCCGAGCCATTCAATATCCTCTTGTATGGCGCGAACATACTTATCATCTTCGGCTTCAGGGTTCGTGTCGTCGAGACGCAAGTTACAAAAGCTGCCTTGGCCCTTATCTGCCATCGCGAAATTAAGAAAGATGGCTTTTGCGTGCCCAACGTGAAGAAAGCCATTTGGCTCTGGCGGGAAGCGGGTGACGACGCGCGTTAATTCGTTTGCGCTCAGAGCATCGTCAATAATATCGGCAATAAAATTAGGCGCGGCGCTATCGTCGCGGTTTTTTTCTGGCTTGGTCGCTGACATGGGGGCAGAAGCATGCTCAGTGCCATGGCTCGGGGCAAGTACCCTGAGAATTGTAGCCAATTCCAAAGAGTTCAGCAGACCGTCGCTGCCTTGTAAGTGAATGTCGGAGAGCTTTCTAGCTGACTACATCGACCCAATCGCGCCAGCATCTATTTCTATAAATATAGAAAATCATGCAAAAATTGCTGGTAATGACTCTTCTGTCGAGGCGGTAATACTGGCTACAATCCTCGACTAGATGTCGCACTCACTACCACCTCGCTCGGAACGAAATTCTCAAGCCCCCGACTTACCGTCGCCTTTGCAGGCCGCTTTGGAAAAAGCACGCATCGAGCGTATCGACTGGGAAGCCTGGGAAGTCTTGGATGAGACTTGTCGTGAGTTAGATCGTCCTGAAGAGGCCGCAGCTCTCTACTGTGAGGTGCTGGATCCGGTCGACGAATCCAAGCACCTCAACGCAACAGACCTAGAAGAATTAGGTCGTCGTGCGGCTGATTTTTGCGAAGAATGGTTCGATGATCCTGAGCCAGTGGTTGAAGTGCTGACAACTGTACTGAAACTCGATGCCTCGCAAAGCTGGGCGTTTGAGCGCTTGACCGTATTACTGACTGTGTCTTCCCGCTTTTCGGACCTATTGCAGGTGTATGATAGTGCCCTTGATGCGGTCGCAAGTGACGATATAGATCGAAAAGTCGCGCTCTTAGAGGAAGCGGCAAAAGTTGCCCGTGACTTTGCGGGCCAACCGCAGAAAGGAACGGATTATCTGCGGTTGCTCTTAGAGGTGCGGCCCAGAGACGACCAACTTGCTGCGACGGTTGAGAAGCGCCTACTCGAAGAAGCTCGCCATGAGCAACTGATTCACGTTTGGACCGCTCGGCTGGAGGTTCTTTCAGGTGAAAACCTTCAGCAGGCACGTCTGAGTATTGCCGGCGCCAACCTGCAATACCGCAGCGATTCTGGGCAAGCATTGGCGGTTTTAGAGGAATACCTGAAGGAAGCTGCGGATCCCGCTCCTAGTATCGACCTGATCGAAGAAATGAGTGTCGCCGATCACACTCCAGAGGAGATCCGCGTCAGAAGTTTGCGCCATCTTGAAGATCTTTACGGGCGACTCGAGAGATTCGAACCGCTCGTTCTCGTGCTGCGCCGACTCTTAAACTTTGTGGTTGCGGGGGACGAGGCAGATCTCGTTCACGAAAAAGTCGCCGCCCTACTCTGTCAGTTGGAGCGAGAAGTGGATGCCCTGCCCCATTTAGGAGAGCTCCTTTTGCGTCGCGCCCAGGATGAAAAGTTACGGAGTCGGGTGCGAGACATTGCGACGAGGCATGAAAAGTTAGACCTTTATCAGGGATACTTAGTCCAAGCTGCTCGGGCTCTCGCGGTCGGGGAAGGGGAGAGTCTTTCTCCAGAACGCCTCGAGCTGCAGGTGGACCTTTTCTTGGAGGCGGCGCGCCAGGCAGAAGCAGAATTAGGAGATCGGACTCAAGCCCTAGAGCTCTTCTCCCTGGTGCTTTCCTCCGAGTCGGCCGACGAAAGCGCGAGGCTTTATGCCGCTCAGGAGCTCAGTCGTCTTTATCGCTCCGATTCCTCGAGCCTGGCACTCTTGGAAATTCTTGAGCAACGGGTGCCTCTTGAAGAGAAAGATGAACAACGAGCGGCTGTAATCCGCGAAGCTGCCCATTTAGCTACAGAGTTGGGGCAAAAGGAGCGTGCCCTACAATTATGG
>JAKVCH010000338.1 GCA_022447485.1 Polyangiaceae bacterium
CCCAAAGGCGCTCTACCGTACGAGTGGTCATCTTACCTTGCACGACTTCCGGAGAACTTAAGAGGACATGATGTAGGGGGATATTTGTTCGGATCCCGCCAATAATGTACTCGTCCAACGCACGACGCATACGCGAAAGTGCCTTTTCTCGGGTCGGCGCATGAACAATCACCTTCGCCAAAAGGGAGTCGTAGCATGCTGGAACAGTCCAGCCTCCGAAAACTCCAGAATCGACACGCACCCCAGAGCCACCCGGTGGGTAGTATTCCGTAATCTTTCCCGGCCACGGGGCAAAGGTCTCCGGGTCTTCCGCCATGATGCGACATTCAATCGCGTGACCTCGGAATTTCCATTTCCGCGTGTCGGGAAGCTCAAGTTTTTCGCCAGCAGCAGCGCGAATCTGTTCAATCACCAGGTCGACGCCAGTCACCATTTCGGTGACCGGATGCTCCACCTGCACTCTGGTGTTCATCTCCATAAAATAGAGTGAACCGTCCTCATCTAAGAGAAATTCAAGAGTGCCCAAACCGACGTAGCCTGTCTTCCGTACAGCCTTTCGAATAGCCTCCGTTAACTTCGCCCGAGTTTTTTCGTTCAAGTTTGGGCTCGGAGACTCTTCCACAAGCTTTTGATTCTTGCGCTGAAGAGAGCACTCTCTTTCGCCGAACGTCCAAACCTGTCCATGCTCGTCTGCCAGTGCTTGAAACTCTATATGACGCGGCTTCTCGACAAGGCGTTCCAGGTAGAGTTCTGGGTTATTGAAAGCAGTCGATGCCTCGACAGTTGCAGACTCAAAGCCGCGAACCGTGTCTTCGTCGTTCCTCGCAATGCGCATGCCACGACCGCCTCCGCCACCCCGTGCCTTAATCATCACCGGATAACCAACGCGGTTGGCCTCTTTCACTGCGTGTTCGGCGTTTTCTAAGGCTTCCGAACCGGGCAGTAGAGGCAATCCAAACTTTTTAGCAGCGCCGCGGGCGCTTAATTTATCGCCCCAGAGTCGCATTGCTTCTGGCGAGGGACCGATGAAACCCAAACCACATTTGCGAACGACCTGGGCAAATTGAGCAGTCTCAGAGAGAAAACCATAACCCGGATGGATCGCGTCTGCTGCCGTCACCTCTGCGGCACTAATGATGGCGGGAATATTCAAGTAACTGGATGGCGCCGGTGCCGGGCCAATACAAACAGCTTCGTCGGCAAAGCGGGTATGAAGCGCCCCAGTATCTGCATCAGAATGAACAGCTACAGTCTTAATACCCAACTCTTTGCAAGCGCGAATAATGCGCACGGCGATTTCGCCACGATTGGCGATCAAAACCTTATTGAACATAAAGACTCAGCTTTTCTTCACTTTGAACAGCTTCTGACCAAACTCAACGCTGGTGCCATTCTCCACGAGAACATCGAGCACCGTTCCGGCAAACTCACACTCAATTTCGTTCATCAACTTCATCGCCTCGACGATGCAGAGAGTTTGGCCGGGCTGGACTGTTTGCCCAACATCAGTGAATTTATCGGCTTCCGGAGAAGGTGATGAGTAAAAGGTTCCGACAAATGGTGAAGTAATAAAATCGGCGTCTTCGTCGGTCGCAGGTGCGGCAGCAGCTGGCGCGGCAGCGACGGCGGGAGCAGCTGCAACAGGAGCAGCGACAACACCAGTAGGACCAAAGGAGAGACGTACTCGACTCGCTTCGTCTTCGTATTCAAATTCACTCACGCCTCCCTCTTCGAGAGTAGCGATTAGTTCCTTCAAATCCTCAAGCTTGATATTCATCGCGAAAACAATTCCTTCATCGGGCATCATGCCGACCTGATCGGTTGGAGCAGGTCGAAACTTCATGCAAAATTCTTTTGATTGGACGACCCCGCGGCCGGCCTTTGGATGAAAGACGCTAGCTCAGGGCTGCCGGTAGGTAAATTGGGTTTAATTCTTAAGCAGCAAGGCCGCGAGGCCCTGGGCGGCGAGTACATAGGAAGTTGTGCCGAATCCTGCAACTCTCCCCGCACATGCAGGAGCGATCGTACTCGTTTTTCGAAACTCTTCCCGAGCATCTGGGTTAGAAATATGCACCTCGATGACGGGCAGAGAGCTGCCTCGGATTGCATCATAGAGCGCGTAAGATGTGTGGGTGTAAGCCCCTGGATTGAAAATAATACCGTCAATCCCTTCATCTTCAGTCTCGCCAATCCAAGAAATCAACTCTCCTTCGTGATTCGATTGACGCCCTGAACTGGTAAAACCACTTCCCAGGCTCTGAGCCACATCTTCATGCACATCCTGCAGCGTCTTAGAGCCGTAAATTTCCGGCTCACGCTTGCCGAGTCGCCCGAGATTGGGGCCGCTAAGAATCAATATTTTCTTCATGAGCCGGTCACTGCCACTCAAGAGAGCTCGTCGCGAACCTTCGACGCAAGCATTCTTAGCTCAAAACGGCCGCGCCCCGCGTTCCCCTGTGGCGACAGGGTCATCGCGGCAAAGTAATCTTGATTGATAACCCGTACGAGCGTTGTCATTTGCTCGCTTTTGAAAGAAACCTCTTCGGTTCCGCCCGCTTCGAGCATCTCCGCAGCACGCTGAATTTGCTTCACCAATACGCTAATCTCGGCACCAACCACTTCTATATCGAAGGGGGATTCCTGACCGAGATACGATTCCAGTGGAATTCCTTCAAAGTCCATAAGTAGGGCGGCATAACCGCCTGTGCCGTTCACTGCTGTCTCGAGCGCTTCCTTGAACATGATGCCTAAGGATAGGGGAAAACGAGAGAAAGTGTGAAATTGACGACAGAAATCTTTTCCACCGCCATTTTCAAGCTAGTTCCGATTGCCCCTTGACCATCTTTTCCTCGACTGGGTACGTTTGTACTCGGGAATTGAGGAACCGGGCGACCGGTAGGAGGAATAGGGCATTGAGAGCAAAAGCAGGCGATCCACCGCGCACCATGGGCCAACGTGTTCTCGCATCGCATGCGACAAGCGAAGCCCCCGACGAAGACGGCCTGATCGAAGTCAAGGTCGATCAAGTCGTTCTGGCAAGAGAGCCAAACCGATCCCTCGGTTTAGCCGTTCAGGAAGGACTGACTCAATCGAGAGTAGAAGTCAGTATCGCCTACCATCCCTACAGCATCGGGCTGTCCACCAATGAGGTGGATCCTCGAGCCCCAACCTCCGTGCCCGCGGAAGCCTTAGGCTTAGGCTTTTTGGTGGCGCAAAAAGGAGTTGGTTTTGCTCCTGCTGTGCATTTAGAAAGGTTTGGCAGCCCAGCTCGACTGGCACTCACAGACGAACCACGACTCGCCAGCGTTGGTGCAACCGGGATGTTAGCTCTCCACGCATCACCCACGCAGATAGCAGAGGCCTTGCGAACGGGCGTGACGCGGGTACGCGCTGCCAGGAGCGTTCAGATTCAACTCAACGGACGCCTTCGACCATTTGTATGCGTACGTGACGTTGCTCTGGAACTCTTACGTCGTGGCCTCGAAGAGCGCATTCGAGAAGTCGACGAACGTTCTGGAGCACCTGTAGTGCTGGAGTTCTATGGGCCCGCGGTCAAGCTCCTTTCAGTTGCAGACCGAGCCGTGCTCGCCGCAATAGCACCTCGATTAGGCGCAGTGGCCGCACTATTTCCGAGTGACGAGAAAACTGAGGTCTTCTTAAGAGATCAGCGACGTTCCAAAGCCCATCGTGTGCTCAGCGCTGACACTGGTGCGAGCTGGGAAGATATTCTCAATATTGATTTGGCAGCCATCGACCCGCTCCTGATGGACCAAGATGGGCGTATTCGGCCGGTGCGTGACTTTGAGGGGAAACCCATCTCTCAAGTACTTCTCGGAGGCGACTCTGGAGTGTCACTGCGAGATATCCTTGCGGCGGCAGCATTGCTGAAGAGCAAGCGCGTGCCGCCGGGTATAGAATTTCTTCTCGCCCCACCATCCCGCCAACAGCTGGAGGTCTTAGCCAAAGGCGGTGCTCTTTTGGACCTACTCGCGACAGGTGCCCGCCTCGTCGAGCCAGACCGACGTATCTTGAGTGGAGAGCTTTATCCGCCTCCCCCCGCTGGCGTGGCGTTGAGAACAGCAGATCCTGAGCACGATCAACGGGCATCGAATGCTTTGATCTGCTCAGCAGAAACCCTTGCCTTCGGGGTCGCCTACGGCGAGGTCGGAGATCCTCGAGGACTGAAGCGCCCGGTGCGAATCACGGTCCCCCGTAACCTTCCGACGGACGATGTCCTGCTTTCCAGGGGCAAAGAAGCC
>JAKVCH010000339.1 GCA_022447485.1 Polyangiaceae bacterium
AGGAGTCGAAGAGCGGGCAGGTCCTTGAGGAAGGAATTACTGAGGCGGGCGCTACAGCCTCGTTCTCAGCAGCTGCGACATCGTATTCTGTTTTTGATGAAACGATGATCCCGTTCTACATTTTCTACTCGATGTTCGGTTTTCAGCGTGTCGGCGACCAAATTTGGGCTGCGGGCGACATGATGGCGAAAGGCTTCCTTTTGGGAGCTACGGCTGGACGAACTACGCTGAACGGGGAGGGGTTGCAGCACGAAGACGGTCATAGCCTGCTGCACTGCATGGGCTTTACCAATATTCAAGCCTACGACCCGGCATTTGCATTCGAATTAGCGACGATCATCGAAGACGGCATGCATCGCATGTACGATGAAAACGAGAATATCTTCTACTACTTGACCGTGTACAATGAAGAGCTGCAGATGCCACCCATGCCGGGGCATGCCAATTGGGCAGAGGCCCGTGGTAAGGAGGAAGACAGCGTTCTTCAAGCAAAGACGAAGGAAGGTATCCTCAGAGGTATCTACTGTTACGATACTGTCGACGAGAAGGGCGACAATCACGTCCAGCTGCTGGGCTCAGGACCGATCATGGGCCGGGTGCTCGAAGCAAGGCAGATTCTAGCAGAGCGTTACAATATCACCTCGGATGTTTGGAGCGTCACTAGCTATCAGCAATTGCGGTTTGATGCTCTGGCCTGTGACCGTCACAATCGTCTTCACCCCGAGGATGAGCAGCGAGTTCCTTTCTTGACGGAGGCACTCGCTGAGGCGGAAGGACCGTTCATCGCGGCGAGCGACTTTGTGAAGGCCTTACCTGACCTAGTGCGCGAATGGGTCCCCGGTTACCTGACCTCTTTGGGCACCGAAGGCTACGGCATGAGTGATACTAAGGAGGTGCTTCGGCGTCATTTCGAAATCGATAAAGAAATGATCGTCATTGCGACTCTCGATGCGCTCAGAAAAGAGGGCAAGGTGGAGCCCCAGGTTGTTGCTACGGCGATTGCCGAGTTGGGCGTCGACCCAGAGAAGATTGATCCTCTTTTCATCTAACAGTGTATCGCTCTCGAAAAGAAAAGGCTCGTCGAAGGACGAGCCTTTTCTTTTTCTTCGCTCTTGTGCCAGAAAAGCAGCATGTCGGACCGAATCGTGCCTCTTGATGGATTTGATTGGGAACACTTCTCACCCAAGGATCGCGCGACTTTGCTCTTTGTCTTCCGAGGCATGGGGCAGGAGCGAGAAGTTCTTTTGATTCGAAAAAAGCGCGGCTTGGGAGCAGGTAAGGTGAATGCTCCCGGGGGGAAGCTCGAAGGAGCTGAAACCCCTCTCGCGGCGGCGCTGCGAGAGTGTGAAGAAGAAGTAGGTTTGCAGGTCGAGAAGGCCAAACGGGCTGGAGAGCTGTCTTTTCAATTTGAAGATGGCTACTCCTTGCATTGCACAGTTTTCACGGCTGAAGAGTATGAAGGCAAGGCCGTTGAGACAGACGAAGCCATCCCCTTTTGGGTGCCGATTGAGGATATCCCTTACGATGAGATGTGGGCGGACGATCACCTCTGGATACCACGCCTACTGGCAGGCGAAGCTTTTCAGGGTTTCTTTTTCTTTCGTGGCGATGAGCTTTTATCCGAGGACTTACGCTGCTGTTGATGGAGCACCGTCGTTAGTTTGCGTCGTTTGAACTAGCTCAACGTGCTTCTATTTATCTTTCAGGGACCGGAGGTAGTCCATTTCTTTTTCTGACAGCTGAGTCGCCTCCACCGTCATATCCGTGGCTGGACCGCTCGCCAAATGTAGCTCATGACCCTCTCGCTGGGAGTCGCTCAACTCCGAGCTATCTGCCTCTTTTAGCTGAAATTTCGTATCGCTGATGACGAAAGTCTCGCCCACAGAGAGGGGGACACGGCCAATCGATTGGTCATTGAAGAATGTTCCATTCTTGCTCGCCAAGTCCATGAGGAAGATGTTGTCGTTATCGTCAATCAATACTGCTGCGTGTTGGCGAGAAACACCTTTTTGCACCAGCTGCACGTCAGCGTCTGCATCTCGGCCAATGATGCAGCGTCGGCCCACAGGAAATATCTCTCCAGCCAAGGGACCATTTAATGCCTCGATAACGATGATCATGGTGAGAATCTAGAAGCTGAACTTCGGAGCGTAAAGGGCTGATGAAAAAAGCTCGGAAGCAATGCGGCTTTTGCCCCCCAGACTTGTTGCTTTTTATGGCCTCGGCGTGACGAGCCTGGCGCAGTCATGAGCCAAAAAGATAGGCTGTGACGGTATTTTCTGAGAAGAGCCCGTTTGTTGCAGTGATTTCACAAGGGTCGACTGAGTCGGCTTTCGTTCTGCGCTTTCTGAACATAATCTGAAGCTATGCCAAGTATCATTAGCCCAGTGGATGGCTCCGTCTATTCAACGGTGCCCTATCTGACTCGAGAGCACGCTGTGGCCAAGATTGAAGCAGCCCAACGAGCGCAAAAAGAACTACGTCGCTTGAGTCTGCAGGAGCGTATTGCTCTATGTCGTCGTGCCCTTCACGCCTTTTCCGAGGAAATTGAGTCGCATGCTCTGGCCTTAACGAAAATGACGGGCAAGCCCCTCTCTCAGGCCCGCGCCGAATTTGAATCAGGAGTCCGAGAACGCACCGAATTTCTCTTTGATGTCGCCGAAGAAGCTTTAGCGCCTGTTGTGTTGGAAGACGTGCATGCCTCTCCGGGGGTGCGGATTCGGCGTTTCATTCGCCGTGAACCATTAGGGGTCGTGCTCGATATTGCCGCCTGGAATTATCCTTGGCTGATTGTGACGAATATTCTTTTTCCGGCCTTACTTGCCGGCAATGCCGTGTTGATTAAGCACGCGGAGCAAACGGCCCCCGTTGCAGATCAATGGGCCGACGCTTTTGCGCGGGCCGGGGCTCCAGAAGGAGCTGTTCAGGCTTTCTTTCCAGATCATCAGACGATTGCTGAGTTACTTGATCAGCGGCGATTCGACGGCCTTTCCTTCACTGGTTCAGTACGGGGAGGTCATGAGGTTGCCCAGGCCGTCGGTCGCGAAAATTTCCTTCCGGTAGGGTTCGAATTAGGCGGTAAAGATGCCGCTTACGTTTGCGCCGACGCCGATATCCCTTTTGCTGCAGAGAACCTGGCAGATGCCGCATTCTACAATGCCGGGCAAAGCTGCTGCGGCGTGGAGAGAATCTATCTTCATCAAGAAGTTCGTGAGCCATTTTTGCGGGAGTTTGAGAAGCACCTCCGGGCGTTGCGCTTAGGTTCTCCTTTGGAACAGTCGACGAGCCTAGGCCCTTTGATTCATGGGCGAGCTCGTCAGCATGCCTTGGAGCAAGTTGAAGGGGCATTGAAAGGTGGAGGGTTCGATCTCGTGTCTCCTGCCGAATTCCAGGTTCCTGGGTTGTCGGATTGTTATATGGCTCCCCGTGCGTTGGTGGATGTCGCTCAAGATTCTGACTTGATGCAGACTGAGTCCTTCGCGCCGGTAGTTGGTATTCGGAGTGTCGATGACGACGCCGAGGCTCTCTCCAAAATGAATGATAGCCGCTACGGTTTAACGGCATCAATTTGGTCGAATGACTATGAGAAGGCTCTAGGACTGGGCGAAAAGCTCCAAGTCGGCACAGTCTTCCAGAATCGCGCCGACTACTTAGACCCTGCTTTGCCTTGGAGTGGTAGAAAAGATAGTGGCGTTGGTTTAAGTTTAAGTCGCTTTGGTTTTCATCATCTAACGCGTACAAAGAGTTACCATATGCGTGAGACACGAGGGGTTGTTGAGGGGGAAGAGAATGGATAAAGAGCAGGATAACTTTTTGAGTCAGCCGAGCACGAGCGACGGTATGGAGCTGCTGGAAGCGCTGGATAGTGCAGGTGTACGCCGCTTCAAAGTCGGTGTTTTCGATGTCGATGGCGTGTTTCGAGGCAAGTACATGAGTCGGGCTAAGTTCGCTTCGGCCTTGGAGAAAGGGTTTGGCTTTTGCGATGTCGTTCTTGGCTGGGATAGTGCCGATGAGCTCTATGATTCGAGCCGTATTGCGGGCTGGCATACAGGTTATCGCGATGCCAAGGTTGCTCTCGATCCGAGTACGGCGCGCCTTCTGACTATTGAGGATGAGACGGCTTTGGTGATTGGGGAGTTTCAAGGTGATCATGCCGAAGTCTGTCCTCGCAATTTATTGCGCCGGGTGAGTGAGAAGGCCTCTAGCTTAGGCTTTGTCGCTCACGCCGCCGCTGAATATG
>JAKVCH010000034.1 GCA_022447485.1 Polyangiaceae bacterium
GGCTCAGATATTCCAGATAGCGGTGTGGTGAGCTGCGTGATCTCGGCTTTCTACGGCTTGAGTTTCCCTCAGCCCGAAGGCGGCATCGTGCGAGTCACCTATCCCATCATGTTCAGCCCCGGCTAAAACTCAACAACGCATTGAGCCGCAAGGCTCCTCTGAACTCAAAGTATTTTAGGCGACGCCGCGTCTCAAGCGGAGTCGCCTAAAATCATGATTAGTTCGCACAGCCGATCCGGGACTGCTCGACTTCTTGAGCTGTAGGATTAGCGCCTAAACCTGATTCTCGAAGCGCAATATCGTCGACGAATACTGTCGCGCCTCCACCGCCGAGAGGCATTCCACCAAAACGTACAGATTCAATCGCGGCAGGAAAGGAACTCATCGTGTTGTGCCAGGGACCACCGTTAGAAATGGTCGCCACCTCATTATCGTCCACCCATAATGTCGTTGTTTTCGCCTGGGCATCGACGTAGAGCTCGGCGCAAAACCAATCTGCTGGTACGGTAGCGCACGAAGTACAATTGCCGTCTTCCCAATCTACCGGGGCCAAGCCATCCGAGGGGACCTCGTTCATACTCCAGAGCCCCTGTCGAGCCCTGAGCCGCAACTCGCTATTGGCCGCACCATCCTCACCCGCGGCTAAAATAACATTATCTTGACTCGGCACCGCATCAAATTTGTACCAAGCACGAACGTAGAAAGAACCTGCCGGAGCATCAACAATCAGGCCACTTAAACCACTCACAGCCTTCACCTTCAACGCTCGACTTCCAGAATGAGCCTCCTCTTCTGTCACCCCCACCTCCGCAGGATCCGGTGTGCCGCTATAATTATAATTGACGACATGCCCGTAACCATCTGGGAAAGTCCCTGTCGAAAACGACTCGAAGTCATCACAGACAGACCAAGTCGAGCAATCAGTCGCAGCACCAGGCTCCTGATTTTGAGCAGTCCCACCACCACTAGCAGCGGCTGACTCCCCGCCCGTAGCATCGGGTAGCCCACTATTTTCGAAACCATTGCTGGTTGTTCCGCCGGAGTTCGCCTGAGGATCGAGAGCCGGCTTGCCGCCTGTGCCATCGAGATTCTCAGTACCGCCGCTCGCTTGACGACCACCGGAATCAGTGCCTTCAGGTGCCTCCAATGCCACGCCACAATGGAGCAGAGCAAATGAGCACAGCAGAAGAGCCAAGGGAGACCTTTGCCGAAAAGACTGAAAAGCAATTTTCGAAGACATGGTTTGAGCCTAGCCAGCTTCGGTCAAATTGGCAGCGCTTCACCTACTTCTGCGATGTATTTTCTGTCTCCAAGTACGATGCTAGGGAAAGATTGCCTGTGGCTGCAATTTAGTCGAATGAGTTCCTAAGAGACTGGCCACGTACAACCGCGCCCCATCTTTCACGTTCATCAAGCCTTCAAGATGGCCTCTTCTTTTCTGATTTTTGTTTATGGCTCCTTGAAGCGCTCTTGCCAGCATCATTCTGAGCTGCAGCAAGCACGCTATGATGGACGGGCTCAGCTCCAGGGCTATCGGCTCGTCTCCTACCGGGAGGGCTACCCTGCGATCGAGCCCGCTCCTGCCTCGATCGTACACGGAGAAACCTATTGGGTCAGCAAGGGACTGCTGACCCGACTCGATCAGTTTGAAGAAGTGCCCCAGCTGTACTCACGCACCCTTCTACCGCTCGACGACTCCAGAAAGGCCTTCGCTTGGGTATTGCCGACAGAGGAGCAAGGGCAGTGGCCCGCTCTGCAAAGCTCTATCTGGCAAGCTCGCTTCTTTCCAAGCTGACAGACTGCAGCACGTCAAGGCGCTTCAAAAGCCTGTTTCCGCGGCGATCGAAAGCATGGCGAATTTCGCATAGCATCATCGCAGATCATCCCCTACCAATTCAGTATGCCCCCGACTCAGCCTATTGCTACCCCTGCTCAAGCTTCACGGCTTGTTGTGGGACTCGTCGCTGGCTCTTTCGCATTCTGTCTGATTGGTTCGTCAATCGTCGATACAATCAGACCCGGGAGCGCCACGCTCGGCTACTTGGTGATTACCCTCGTGCTCTTTGCTCTGGTGCTCAGATTCCGCATCAAGCTCGACAGTCGCCTGGTCAACGAACTTCTCCTTTTGGGCGTGGGCGCCATCATCGGTCTGCTAGCGTTTTGGGAGTATTTTGAGCACTACGTGATTTACGGTGCGGCTCTCCTCGCAACACTCTTTTTGGCCATGGAGACTCGTTTGGGTCCCCAGGTGATCAACCAGACCGTCAAGTATTGTGTATTCCTGGCAACGACCCTGGCTGTCTATGAAACACTCACCCAAGAATATCTATTTGTGCTCTCCACCGAGCTGATGGAGCTGGACGAAAAGCTATTTTCAGGTCGAAACGAAATATTCCGAGCCAAGGGTCCTTTCTACGGCCCTCTTACTCTCGGAAAGTTTTATCTTTTGGCGGCGATTTTGCTGCGGCAGAGCCCGCGTTGGGTGCTGATTTGTGGAGCGGGGGCCCTACTGACACAAAGTAGAACAGCGGGACTGCTAATCACCTGTCTCTACCTCCTCGATAACGGCCCTGCTCAGCGACTCTCGCTTTTGATTCGAGCTCTTCTCGGAGCCGGGGTTGTAAGCGTACTAGTCTACTTTTTTGGGGTCTCGGGCGAGCGTATGGTGGCTGGCACCGACCTAGAAGAAACGGGGAATGCAGCTCGGATCTTCTTCTGGCAAATCAGCTGGGATTATTTTTCAGACTACAATCTCGGAGAAATGATTTTCGGAAATTCGGGCGCATGGACTCTCGCCTCGGGAGGTCTCCCGACCGAAAGCGCTGTGATCTACACCCTCCTCGATGGCGGGCTCCTACTTCTCAGCTTGATTTTTCTGCCCCTCCTCGGCGCCATGAGACGCCGGGATTTCTTGCTCTCAGGCGTTCTGATCATCGCAGCAAGCAACGTGAATCTCTTCTATTTTGGACGAATGAGCTCCCTCTTTTTCTTCTTTTTGGTTTGGAGAACCCTACTGCATACCGACAAGGCACCATCTTTCTCTTAACACCAGTCCAGTGCTCGGCCGGCTGCCTCGGCCCACCTGAAGACAGGTTAATCTCGCGCTCAAAGAGAGAGTCAGCAGGTGCTGGAAGGCATAAAAAAAACCCCACCTTTCGGCGAGGTTTTTTCTACTGACTCCAAAGGAGAATTATTCAGCAGGCGCGCCGCCCATAGCTGGTTCAGGGGCAACGTAGCCATCAATTGAGATGTTTGAAAGACAGAAGTCGAAGGGGACAGCCGCGCTTTCGTTCGTGCTGACCTGAACAATCAAGGCACGGATAGTGGTCTTATCAACTCGGTTATCCGTTAGCTCTGTCCAAGCAGGAGGCGTGAGGTCATCGAACGCAAAGGTATTCTCGCCTTCGGCTGGCTTCTTCCAGAAACTCAGAGACTCACCGTTGTCGAGTTCGCTCGTGTCATCGGCCACACCAACCTCGAGACTCGCAGGAATCGTTGAGCCTTCGAGGGTGAAAGTGAATGAAGAGCTCGCCGAACCATCCCAAGTTTCTCCGGGAAGGGCGAGAGAAATATCAGCACCGGCACCCCAATAGGTACCCCACTCGCCATTCTCGACCTTGGCAGCTGTGCCTGCAAAGCAAACTTTGCCGCTCTCAGGACTAGTGGCCAGGATAGTGCTTCCGCCCATATCGGCGTAGCTCGAAACGCCTGTTCCCGTCACGCCGGTAGCCTCGGGGCCGAGGTAGTTACCCGTAGAATCAACCGTGTCGTCAGAACCACCGCCGGGTGTCGAGCCTGAAGGCGTGGAATCGCCTGGAGTCGTTGGGGTAGTCGGCGCCGGCGTCATCGGTGCACCCACCATGACATTGCCCGCGCTGTTGTCGCCTGACTCTTCAGAGCCCTCGTCGTCGGAGCAGCCAAAAGCCGAAAGAAGAAGTCCAGAACCAATAATCGTGAGAAGAGAGATATTACGCATGGGCGTGTAACTAGATCATTTATTCGGCAGGTGCCTCCAAAATTTCTGCCTCGGTTTTGGCAGAAAAACATCTTCAGGAGTTCACAAACCCTCTAAACAATTCAATTTTCGAGTATGTTGGGCCTGAAATTTGTCTTGTAAGAAAAAATGCGGGGAATTTACTCTGAGTAGATTCTTTTCTCCTGACTGATGAGACGGAGGCTTGGAAGCAGTTAATTTACGCCTCGAACCACAATCTTCCCCGCCGCCTGGTTGCGATCCATCAAGCCATGCGCCTCCCTCAGGTCTTCAAAATCAAAGCACGGGCCTCGCTGAACCGTTAAACGACCGCTCGCGATGGCATCAAGAAATTGCTGTAGTTGCGCCGCCGGCAAGTCGGCAGTTTCGCCCGAGTAGGAAGTCAACTTCACCCCCGTGGGGATATCGCCCATGGGTTCAAACGGGGAGAGGCTCCACGCACCGCCTAATATGCCGGTCATACAGACGATGCCGCCGCGACTCACGCAGCGTAAGGAGTCGAGTAGGGTTGTTGTTCCGACTAGCTCAAGAACCCGATCGTAAACTCTGCCTGCTTTCGACAATTGTAAAGCAAGAGCACCATCATCAATCCATACCTCATCTGCACCAGCATCGAGCAGCTCGCCTCGGCGGCTCGGGCTACGACTCGTCATGCCGACGCGCAGCCCATAACTTTTCCCTAAGGCCAGTGTTGCGAGGCCGATAGAAGAAGTGCCACCCCGCACCAAAAGAGACAGCCCTGGCTCAACCTCCAAACCCACATGAAGAGAACCAAAGCACGTTTGCAGCATCTCTGGATAAAGTGCCAGCTCCTCCCACGGCAACTCAGAATGAAAAGGTAAAACGCTAGCTGCTGGTACTAAGGTGAATTCTGCATAACTGCCGTCAAAAGCCCGTCCCATGCCATTCATCAACGCCGCCACCTGTTGACCAGGTTCAAAACCGCAGCCGCCGTCGTGCACAACTTCACCAACGCATTCAATCCCCAGAACCCGTGGGAACTGCACCGTTGGGGATTCACCCCTCCGGGTGAAGTACTCCGAACGATTCAAGCCAAACGCACGCACACGCAAAAGCACCCAGCCGTCGCGAGGTTGAGGAGTAGGTACTTCTTCCAGACTGAATTGATCTGGTCCGCCCGCACGATGAATCACCCAAGCTTTCATCGTCAAAGCATCGAAGCTCGAATATCTCGCGTCAACATGGAGTGCCGCAAAGGCCCTCGGCCTTTCTTCTGCGTTCTTTGCCTCACCCGACCACACGCCTCTGAGAAAAAATGCCCTCAGAGAGTAAGCACTCTTGAGCACGGCCTTGCAGAGAGCACGCCTCTCAGGGGGAGAACCCTAGCTTTCTTGCTATAATCCGCGGCTACTCCGAGCTGATTCGCCCGCCGCTAGACGCCTTGCTCAGAAAGCGATATTGCTCGGCTATGACAAAATTGACACTCACGGTCTCTGTTGCTGCATTACTTCTCAGTGCTTGCAGTGCAAAGATTGAAGCAAAAACTCCAGAAGCCGCACCAGCGGAAGAGCCTGCTGCTGAGCCAGCTCCCGAACCCGCTGCTGAGGAGCCAGCTCCCGAGCCTGCTGCGGAGCCCGAGGCCAAGGCGGAAGACCCATCTGATGTTCATATTGATGGTGACCACCTCACCATCGACAAGATGATTCACTTTGCTCCCAATTCCGATGAAATCCTCGGTGACTCCACCGAAATTTTGGACCATGTCGCCACTGCATTGAAGAACCACACAGAGCTGGCTGTTGTGCACGTGATTGGTCATACTGATGCCGTCGGTAGTGACGAAGAAAACCAAGACTTGAGTGAGCGTCGAGCTGCTGCTGTCGTCAAGGCTCTCGAGGAGCGGGGCGTGACACAAAAGATCGATGCGACCGGCAAGGGTGAAACCGAGCATACTTGTGAAGAAGACACGGACGAATGTCACGAAAAGAACCGACGGGTTGAGTTCGTCGTATTAAAGTCAGAAGAAAACTAATCCAACGACTTGAAAAAAAAACGAGTGAAGGCTTCCCCCTTCGCTCGTTTTTTTATGCGCGCAAGACGGATTCGCTCGAGTGCATCTGAAAAAGACTAGGAGTTAATTGACCTGCCGGCAGCTTGTCGGACGAGTTGTCGCATGGAGGTTATTGTTCTCATTGCACTCTTCCACTTGATCTTGAGCATCCACTTCACCGTAGAGCAGTACCGGAGAACGGGTCGGAATCAGGAGGTTGCTCTGAGAGTTGTCAAAGGTGACCGAGTCTCCAGCCGCCACGCTACCCACCTCAATCTCTCCAATCGCACGACCGCCCCCGGCCGGATCGCCCGCATAGATTTGAACGACAACATCAGCTGCGTCCTTGGCCCCAGCATTGAAGACCGTCCCTCGCACAGGAGGCGGGCAAGCGGTCGTCGGGTCCTGTAAGATCACTCTTAAGTCGGGCAGTGGCTCCGCGCCCTCCACAGCCGCGCTGGCTTCGTTATTCTCTTCTTGACACTCGCGCACCACTCCAGAGCCCGAAGAGTCTGGATCGACAATCACGCGAATCGTATCGGGGAAACCGGGAGGGGAATTGCTATCAGCTTCGTACTCCACCTGGAAGACTGCAGCCGCGCCTGGCTCTAAGCTTTGGGTAATCACGACAGACAGGGGCTCGCCTTGCGGGTCGAGTAACTCCTCAGTCTGATTTTCGTCGTCCCAGGTACCCTCAAAGCGGACGGGTATCCCCGCAGCGCGAAGATCGCCCTGGTTGCGAACTTCGGCTCCAATCAACAGATTCGTTGATCCACCACAAGAGCCGGGCGCAATCACCTGAAGACCGTTCACGATTAAGTCTGGCGCAGAGCCCAAGGCACGGGGTTGAGAGCGATAGGTATTGTAAAGACGCTGACCCAAAGGCTCCCAGCTATTCGGCTCTACCCGGGGAATGCCCCCGTCTTCACGCACGTTGGTCACGTGGTAGCTGTATTGATTCCAAATACGCCGCGCAGATACCCATTGATCGGAAGGGTCTCCCCAAACCTCAATTCCCGCGTTGAACACGCCAGGATCGGCAACTTTGCAAAAGTTATCAATACACCGCTGCCCGTTCGGAGCATTGTAGGAGGGGCATTCGGCGTTAGATGAGCAGGGAGCGCTCGCCGTACTACTTGCGTTTGTTCTGTTGCAAAATCCCGACTCAGTCGTCGTAGCAAAGACAATCTCAGCATTACCGTCGTTGTCAACGTCAGCCACGATCGGGTATTCGGTACGGGTGCGGCCTTCGCTCTCTTCGAGAAAGAGCTCTGTGCCGTCCAAGCCGCCGTACATACGGAAATGGCACTCGTCATTGTAGATGACCTCTGCCGCGCCATCGCCATTGAAGTCAAAAACACTCGAACCTGTCACGCGACTGGAAGCATCTTGCGTGAGTCGCCGCCAGCTATTGTGCAGACAGACGCAAGCACCCGCGCCGACATTCGCGGTCGTATTACAAGCAAAGTTCCAAGTGCTGGAGTCTGCACTCTGATTGCAATCAGCATCGCTAGAACAGCTGCCGGCCGGAGGAGAACGCTCAGTTGTGCCCACTTGGGGATCGTTAAAGCTCGACCATTCTGGACATACCCCACCGTTTGCCGTTGGCAACTGCAGATCAAAGACCACATAACCGGCCTCGCCAGCGCTACCAATCTCAGGAAAACCATCGCCATCAAAATCGTCAATATTTGGCGCTCCGCCACCGTTATTCGTATTCCTGTAGGGCAGAACTCGGCTGATGCCATTGGTTGCGGTCAACTCTGAAAAGGTCACCCACCCAGTTGCAGGCAGGGCCGGCTCTGAAATAGCCAAATCGTAAACGAAGAGCTCTCCTCCGCTGATCAAAACCAGCTCTGGCTCGCGATCGAGAGGGTTTGCTGGCCCAGGTGCTTGGGCGTTATTCGCGCCCCAGACATCTGCGATCGCGCAAAACCCATCACGCCCAGCATCGCCTAAGTTAACGAGCAGCTGACTGCTTGTGTCGAGTTGATCCATCACAAGCGGGATTCCATACACGCTCCCTCCGGCGACAATCTCCATCCCAGGACGCTCTGCAATCAAGTCAGCGACGCAACTAAAAGGACCTTGAGCATTGAGACCGATTCTTTGATTACCACTCAGACGCTGAGCCACCGACCAATCGCCGCTACCATCTATCTCTAAACGAAAAAGGTCTCGCCCAATAACAATCTCAACCATTTCATTAGCCGGACTCAATGCAGGAACGACGTTCGCCAGGCTAATCCCCGGGTTTTCTCCAGAGCTATCAACATTTGCAAAACTGTAATTCTGCGAGCGAAACAGCTGGCGCCCTTGATGATCGTAAATATAGATGCGACCGGCACGTTCATCGAAAGTATCTTCGACACCATCCCCGGTATTTTCTCCGTAAACAACAATTTCAGGAAAGCCATCGTAATTCAAATCGCCGACGGCAATTGTACCAGCAGGATCGAGCCCAGCTGCCGTCGAGCCGCAGGTGGGTTCAGAAGCCAACTCCGCGCCTGAGACGTCGAAAAATGGTCCTGCTCCATCAGGATCACCTGAAAAAAACCGATTGCCACCACATAGCGCGAGATAGTCACGGCCTTTTTTCGAACGACCATCGGCATCAACCCCGCCGCCATGTACGACGCGCAGTACACCATCATCGTTCTCGTAGCCGTTTCGAAACGTCAGAAAGAGAATTTCCGGCGAATCACGCTCATCGATCACGCTATCCCCGTTATCGTCGTCCAAATTTGCAACGATCGGAGTCTGAGTCACCTGAGCAAAGCCACTCCAGGGGCTCAAGGCCGTCGCTCCTGGCTCATCTGCGGCCCCCGTTTCTTGACCGGTAAGAGGAACATCTTGGCCGTCGACTACCCGCAACCTTCCGTCGGCAAGCCCGGCTGGTGCCGTACCCCAAACTATTTCTTGGCTCGGTAAAACCGACGTAATATCGGCAGGAGGGAGCCGACAGGTCGCGGGCTCCAAAGAACCACTACACGTCCCGGCTTCGCATTCCTGAAAGCCCGGGCAATCCCAATCATCCTCGCACGAACAGCCGGCAGCCCCGCCGCCTCCACTGACGCAAAGAGATTCGAAACTCCCAGCTGACTCACAAGAGGCCTCGACGGCGAACCCAGACCCATTCGTAGCGCAGAGGAAAACCTGCACGCCTCCACTCGCCTCGGTATCGCCGGTGGGGGAGCAACTTCGAACCCCAGGCGTGCATTGATCGTCAAGGCAAATACCTTCCGCATCATCACAATAGCGCTCGGGAGCACAATCAAGATCGGTCGAACAGGCAAGGCTTGAGCAAAATGCTCCCTCTTCTGTCTCAATGCACTCTTGCTTGGCAGAACAATTCAACTCTGCACAGATGTTTCCCACGCACTTCGCTTCACCCTCGACGACATCACAGCGCTTGTCTTGAGGACAAAAGAAATCAGCGCAAGGCCCGGATGTATTCTCTTCGCCGGAGCCTCCACCTTCGGTGAGATTCTCAAGACCGGTTCCCCCTTCACTCGAAAGTCCTCCACTACCATTCGGACCTGCAGTAACACGGCTGCCCCCGGACTCAGAAAACTGAGGCAGCGATTCACAACCCAGCAGGAGCGTTGCACCAAGGCTACCAGCAAGAAACAACCCAGCGGACTTCGAGGAAAAAGACATCTGCTTCCAGACTAGTAAAATTGGTCACTTGGCCAAGCGATAATGATGGCGAAAACTGAATGATTGACCAAAGATAGCCTTCTTTCTTCTCAAACTGAGATAGAGGGGAGATATACGGGGCAGCCTCGAGAGCTCCTCGTGGGACCCAGCTGGCTCTACCTTTGGCTAAGCCCTGTCTACAGCGAGGCTCTGGCCTGACTGGCCCCCACCCGTAGGCTGCTCACGTCCCCATGACTCCCGCTCGCCGGCGGATCGCCAGTCCGAGACACTAGTCTGAACTTTTCGGTCCTGACAGGGACGAGACGGAACTTTTTCGACGACTCACCTCCAGGATCGATTCCAAGGCCGCGATTAATTCAGGAGCACTATAAGGCTTTTGAAGAAAGGCCATCAACTCATCGCTCATCAAACCGCTCTCACCTTCGTTGTACCCGCTGGAAAAAACAACCGGACACTCTGGATGAGTCGCTCGAATCTGCTCAAAAACTTGACGACCATCTAGTTCCGGCATCGATAGGTCGAGCAGGACTAAGTCGAATCCGTCGCTGGCGTGGGCAAAGGCCTCAAGGCCCTCGCGACCATTCGAGGCTGTTTGAACGATTGCGCCCCCCCGCTCAAGCGCCCGGCGTGCCACCTGACGAACAGTGGGCTCATCGTCAATGACCAAAATACGAGTGGCCCCCAACGTCCCCGCCGTCGAAGTAGGCATCACCGCCGCTACCGTGCGACTCGTCGAGGGTAGCGCAACAGTAAACGTTGTTCCTTTCCCTTCAGTGCTCTCGAGCTTCATAGCACCTCGATGTCCAAGAATGATGCCCGAGACTGCAGCTAAACCAAGCCCGTGACCATTCTTCTTCGTGGAGTAGAATGGTTCCAAAATTCTTTCTTGCGTCTGCGAAGACATGCCCTTGCCTTGGTCTTCGACATCGATGCAAAGATACTCTCCTGACTGAACAGAGCCTAAGAGCCACTCCGCTGCACTATCTTGCTCCGAGAAAAACTGTCGAAAAACAGTTACTTTCACCGTGCCAGGGTTGCCGTCTAAAGACTCACTTGCATTCGTGATCAAATTCATAAAGAGCTGTCTAATTTGCGAGGCATCGGCATCAATCGCTGCGAGAGCCGGAGCTTCCACGATCAGCCGCGTTTTCTTATCGACAGAAGACTCCAGTAGAGTCACTAATTCGCGTAAAAGGTGGGAGAGATCGGTGGGGGTCGCTACCATTTGCCCCTTTCCTGAATAAGCGAGAATTTGCCTCGACAACTCCGAAGCGCGGCGCGCTGCACCCTCAATTCTGAGAGCAAGCTCCCGCTGCCCTTCGCTCAGGCTGTCTTCTTCCTGCAACAGGCTGATATTCCCCAAAATTCCAACCAATAGATTATTAAAATCATGACTAACGCCCCCAGCCACAACTCCTAAAAGCTCTAGCTTTTGAGCCTCGCGCAAGCGCGCAGCGCCTAAGTCATCCTTCGTCTTTTGTAGCTCCAGCTTGGTCCTTAATTGCTCAGTAATATCTTCACTGATACCCAATAAATATTTCGGGCGTCCCTGCTCATCAAAAATGGGAACCTTCTTGGTGCGTAAGGTTCTCGGTCCTTTTTGGGTTTGAATCGGTTCTTCCGGAATATCAACTTGCTGACGACTCTTCAGCACCTCTCGATCTTTTGCAACAAATGCTTCTGCTTCTGAAGCAGGAAAGAAGTCAAAGTCGTTCTTTCCGAAAAGCTCGGAGCGACTGTAGCCAAGCAGCTCTTCTCCTGCTCGATTCAAACGAACGAAGCGCAATTCCTGGGCCTCCTTGACAAAAATCATATCAGGAATCGCCTCAACGATAGCTCTTAACAAACGCCCCTCATCGCTCAGATACTCACCACTCTTTTCTAGGACGTCTTCCTCTACCTCCTGCTCTGATTTTTGCTCTGAATCATACACAGGGGCAGAGATTCCAAGAAGTTGGTCTCTTGTCAACTGTTCAAAGGTTCTTTGATGGCATTCGACGACAGAAACGGACACTTGCTTACACTGTATTTCTTGCAACATTTCTTGCAACATTTCTTGCAACTTTTGAAGCTGGCTTGTTTGCCGGCATCTACGTACCGGCATCTACGTACTGGCATTGACCAGAAGGGTCGGCGTTTGAAGCGTCATCGACGGCTGCTTTTGCGCCCATCATTCCTGTGGGAAGCGGAACTCGCCATCGCCAAAACTGACTCCAATGGGCACGCACCATACGCTAATCTCGAGCAGATCATCGAGATAAAAATCTTCTGGTAGCGTTAAGTCGAAGTCGGCTCCGGCATAACCCCGCGCTCGTCGGATATCCCCACTGATGGAGCGCGCGCGCTCAAAGCCTTCCACACCGGCCGCGTAGAACTGCACATCAATACCTTCCCCGTCATATTCAAACCCTCGAAATCTCAAGGTGCAATCATCGACAATCTCGACCTCTCCGGCGATGCCATGAGCAAAGGAAGAAAAGCGAGCAATTTGGCCGATACGAGGGTGAGATGCTTCACACCTTCTTGCTGGCAAGAGCCGGGGCGGCGGATCGGACGGACTCTCTTGAGAACTGGACAAGCCACTATCTTGAGGCGGAGACAAAGCTCCCGAGTCCAAGTCTTCAATCGCCGCACCCATCGCAAGAAAAGCAGAAATATCTGCCAGCTCTTGATCACTCAAGCGCTCCAAACTCCAAAATGGCATGACGCCTCCTTGAAGATTGTCATAAACAGTGCTGTTCACCTCGCCACTTAATCTCACGCGCGAAGCCACCAAACTCGGATCAAGCGCCCGACCTTCCAGGGCTAAACCTCGAATTGAACCAACCCCGTCTTGTCCGTGACATAAAGCACAGGTTTGATTGAAACGCTCTCTGCCTGAAAGCGGATCGCCTCCCAAGAGGAAGTTACGCTCGGGTGGAGGCTGAATTGTGAAACGAATCGGGGCCGAGCTCTCTTCTTCCTGGGAAACCGAAAGCAGTAGCTCTTGTAAAGCCTGGAACTCTTCCGAGTCTTCGGTCCACGGCTCTGGCACCCGCATCCACTCCTGAAGACAACTATTTGTCGCTGCCAGAAATGATCCGAGCTGACCATTCTTAAAACTCTCTCGCTGGGGCGCGCCTGCCAAAGGGTGACCAGGGCGGAAAAACTCATCGCCCCCGTCCTCTAAAGCATGACACGTTGCGCAGGCGAAGGAGTTGCCATCAGCCGAGGGGGTCTCATAGACATCCCACCCGAGCGCCGCAATTGCGCCTTGCTCATCCGTGCAGCCGAAAAGGCAGCTCGTAGAGAGGATAATCAACTTCAAGCCCGCTAGTTGCAAAGTCCGAAAAAGCTTCAATTCAGCCATCTCAAACACATACGCCCGGGACGCTATAACGGTTTCAGTCGCTCTGCTCAAGTCGCAAAAGACGAGGAAGAGCTGCCCAACGACCTCCTCAGTCGTGGGAGGCACACCAACAGAACTTGAGCGTCTGACTTACTCCTTTTGCGGAAGATCGAATTGAACTGCCTTTTCGAGAAGTCCTCGACTTAACCGAAAACTGCGCTCCACTATGTCTTCGAGACGAAACTCTCCTTGGCCAGACAGGTCCGTCATGATTTTCCCGGCCCAAGGCGCGGTGAATAATTCAGGAATGGGCTTACCTTGGAGTCCCCATAACCCCCCGACCGTCGCCGCGTTACAGTCCGTATCCCAACCTGCAGCTGCGGCTTCACCGATCGCCGCGGCAAAATCGTTGGGAAAAGAAGCCAACGCCCACACAACCACAGCGAGATTGTTGACCGTGTGGACCACCGGGTAGTGGCCAAGTTCCAGGCGAATCTTGCCTAAACCTTTGCCTTGCAAAGCTGAGTTTAAGCCCAATTCAATGGCATGGGCACATGCTGACGAGGAGGGAATTTCAGCGAGGGCAAGGCGTACTGCGCGAGAGATAGACTCGCCCGGATGAATCGCCGAGCCAAGCGCCGCTACAAATTGCGCCCCATAAACGCCCTCGCCGCGATGGGAGAGCTGGGCATCTTGTCGAGCAAGCTGTGCGGCAACACGGCTACGACCGGGTAAGACCCAACCATAAAGATCAGCTCGAATCTGCGCACCAATCCATTCGCTGTAAACATTCTCCGAACATCGCCTCAGATCAAATCCGGGAGCATCGCCTTGCGCAAACGTATCATTCATCTCCGTGATCAAAATCGCAAGAGCCGCTCTCTCAGCGGTCCATGTCGACGCAATCGGTAAGTTAAGTAGCCAATGGCGAGCAACATCAATCGTCGAGAGCTCAAGCCCATGCTTCTCCAACATGAGCAATGCTAGAACCGTGTAATTGATATCGTCATCCGGTTCGCTGCGACAAATCTTTTCTTTACACGACGCGCTATAGGGCTCGACCGCGCTACCTGATACCAAAGGTACATAATCTCGTAGAGGCCAAGCTTCGGCCTTACGGAGATAGCTCTCGACAGCTTCTGTCCCCTCTTTCATCGAGAGAACTTCTAAAGGCTTTCCGAGTTGGCATCCGCTCACGCGCCCTTGCCAGGCTCTGAGCAACCTTTCTTTTAGGGCTTCGGCTCCCAGCGGGCACATCTTTGCCTCCATTCAGTCCTTCTCCCCTCAATCGGCTTTCTTCCGGAAGAATATTCTTGGTTCTCCTGAAGAACGTCCTGTGGGTTGAATCTTAAATGAGTCATCGATAAACCGAAAGGGCCCTCACTTGCACCAGCGATGGGCCCTTTCACATTAGCGAGGAGGGCTGCAAATGCCCTACCCTCCTCTTCGACAGCGACGTTCTCTTGCTATCAAGGGTCCTCAGGGGCGGGGTTCATCCCAGTCTCTGCTTGGTTTTCATTCGAAGAATTGATTTGCTCCACCTGCAAGGAGCGAAGTTGGTTCAAACCGAGCGGTGGCGTGTTCAGCAAGTGGCGAGCGTTATAAGCCTTCAGGGGAAGGGTCGCCGTCACCGTCTCAAAGAGGACTTGATCCGCAGCTCGCACCAAGAGCGGCAGAGCAAATTCAGAGCGCAGGCTACCCCCATCATCCATCGACAGTCCGGCGGAGACATTGATACAAGACTCTAGGGCAGTAGGCTCGGCCTCCAAACCGCTCACATCAAAACAAAAGGCAGCATCGCCAAAGTTTTCGC
>JAKVCH010000340.1 GCA_022447485.1 Polyangiaceae bacterium
CGCACGGCGACGTTTTTCTTCGCTTTGACACGATTGTAGCGACCATCAGCGTCGAGGGTCCAGCCTTTGACCGTGTCGGAGATCATCAGATCGAGAATTTCGTTCTTCATGCGCTCCTTGAGCTGGGGAGAGAGTAGAGGGAATGTTGTTTCTACTCGCCGCCGGAAGTTGCGGGGCATCCAGTCAGCGCTGCCGCAATAGACGACGGAATCGCCGCCATTTTCAAAATAGAAGACCCGGGCGTGTTCAAGGAATCGGTCGACGACAGCGTGGACACGAATATTGTCAGAGACTTCCGGTACTTCGGGTCGGAGACAACAGATTCCCCGTATGAGAAGATCGACTTGAACTCCAGCCTGGGAGGCCTGGTAGAGCGCTTGAATCACGTCGGGGTCGACTAATTGATTCATCTTAGCAATGATCCGAGCTGGTCGTCCTGCTTCGGCGTGGAGTTTCTCGCGGTGGATTAACCCGAGAGTGGCTTCGTGCAGGCCGAGGGGGGCAACGAGCAGATGATTCCAGCGCTCAGGTGCCGAGTAGCCGGTAAGAAGATTGAACAGAGACGTCGCATCTTCGCCGATTTCTTCGTTCGCGGTGAAAAGTGAGAGATCTTCGTAGAGTCTCGCGGTTTGTTGGTTGTAGTTGCCGGTCGCTAAATGGACATAGCGGCGCAGACGAGAGCCTTCTTTGCGGACGACAAGTAAGACTTTTGCGTGGGTCTTAAGACCCAGGAGACCGTACATGACATTCACGCCGGAGCGCTCAAGGGTGCGAGCCCATTGGATGTTGGAAGCCTCGTCGAAGCGAGCCTTTAGCTCCACCACAGCCGTGACTTGTTTTCCTAACTCAGCGGCGCGCTGCAGGGCCCGGACAAGCGGTGATTCGCCACCCGTGCGATAGAGGGTCTGTTTAATTGCGAGAACATTGGGGTCCTCAGCGGCTTTGGTGATAAAGTCAATCACAGCCTCAAAAGACTCATAGGGGTGATGGAGTAGGATATCCTCTTTTCGGATAGTCCGAAAAAGGTCTTCACTATCTCGAAGGGGAGGAACGTAAAGTGGACTAAAAGCGCCGTCGACGAACTCTTTTCTATCGTCTTTTTTGGTGAGCGCGCCGAAATGTTCCAGTCGTAAAGGCCCATTGACTCGATAGAGATCTCGCCTCTCTTCGATCCCCAATTCTGCACAAAGCCAGTCCAGGGCTTCTTCAGGAATCTGCCCCGCTATTTCTAAACGAACAGCATGGCCTCGCTCTCGACGGCGAAGCTCTGCCTGTATTGCCAGTAAGAGATCTTCGCCCTCGTCTTCGTCGAGCTCCAGATCGAAATTGCGTGTGACTCGGAAAACGAAGTGGTTTTGTGGTGTAACGTGGGGAAAGAGCCGCCGAGCATGGCGAAAGATGAGCGCCTCGAGGGGTACGAATGCGCGGCGTAGTCCGGGGCATTCTACGGGAACAAGACGAGGTAAACTGCCGGGTAGCTGGACTAATCCGAAGGTAGGCTCTCCAGCGGTATCTTGTTGAAAGATAAATCCGACGTTCAGAGACTTGTTCCTGAGATGAGGAAAAGGGTGAGCTGGGTCGATGGCAATCGGGGTGAGCACAGGAAAGATATCTTGCTCGAAGCGTTGATCTAATTCCTCTCTTACTTCTTCAGGTAGTTCCTCGGGCGAAAAAACACCTAACCCGGCTTCGTCGCGCAAAGCTGGACCGACGAGCTGGTTCCAAATCTTCATCTGCCATTGGCAAAGCTCATGAGCTCGTTTGCTGATTGCCGTGAGCTGCTCTTCGGCGGTGGCGCCGTCGGGAGGAATATCGTGGATGCCGTTATGCAATTGCGCTTGCAAACCAGCGGCGCGTACCATGAAGAATTCGTCTAAATTCGATGAAAAAATTGTCAGAAATTTCAGGCGCTCAAAGAGGGGAACCTTATCGCTTTCTGCTTCTGCAAGAACTCGGGCATTAAACTCGAGCCAGCTGAGTTCCCGATTAATGTACATTTGAGGGTCTTTGACCCCAGTTCCCGCCGGACGATGGGGTATTTGGTCCGGTAAATTGAGCCGGGAGAGATGTTTACTGCTTGTATTCATCTTACGAAGAACCCTTGGACAGAGGAGTCGATGATTGAGCCATCAGTGATGGGGAGGAAGTCGTTTCCTCTGGCCCTGCTTTTTTCGCGGTGCGACCGAGGGCAATCAGAAACCAAGAAGCGTGGGGCAGCCATTGTTCATACCAGCGCCAGCCATTGTCGCCTTTGACATCTGGTCGACCAAAATCCACATCGGACTCATCTTCAAATGTTGAGGTGATGCCATTACAAATTCCACCAAGCACGCTGGGCCATTCCTTCATGTAGCTGGTGTTATTTTGGCCGAATCCATAGATCATGCAGGAATTGAATGGGTTTTTTCCGCAGATCCAATCGAGTTGGTGGTGGCTGTATCGATTGAGTCGAAGCCGAAGCTCCTCGCTTGTTGTCGTTTTAGCAAGGGTACCCGCCGCTGCGGCTAGAGAGGCCAGTCGAGCATTTTCGCCCTGCCACCAATATCCCGTTTCGTTGTCATGGGGGATAAAGAATTGCGTGCGGCGATTTCCCTGAGCATCTTGGATATATTGTTTTGCGTAACCGTAGGGGTTTCCTGCTTGATTGGTGACATCGAGTTCGAATTGCATCATCACCTCTGCTCGGGCTCGATAGATCGCGCTATGTTCTTGATCGACCTCTGCCAGTCGCAGGAGTGCAAGAGCCGGAAAACCAGCTTCTGCGGCGTGGTAGAACGGGCGATCATTATCGTCGGCTCTCAGCCAGCCAGGGTGAGGACAGGAGGAGGTCGACTCCATCTGAATTCGATCCATTAAGGAGGCGGCTCTCTCTCGGGCCAGCTCTAAGTAGGCTTTGAATTGCTCAAGGTTCTCTCCGGTGGAATGAGCCTGAGCAAGCTCAGTGGCAGCCAAGAGGGCGCAATAATCATCAATGATATTTTCTTGACCGTCATCAAGATACTCTTCGTTGTGGGCGGCAAGGTGAGCAAACGCCTTATCTGCATTCTCAAGATAGGAATCATCTTGGAGTTGCCGAGAAGCGCGAGCTAGGGCGGCGATGGCAACGCCCGCGCCTTGACGAAACCCCGCCTGATAGGTTTCGTAGAGTTCGCCCTGTTGGGTTTTATAAGAGCAGATCACTCTTCGATCGAGATACTTTGACCACTGATCAAAGACGGTCATGTAGAAATAGCCGGCGGGATCGAGCATGCGACATAAAAAGTCGGCTCCATACCGAGCTTCATCTTGAAGTCGCTGATTGGTTCCGGCTGGGCGGAGTGATGAAGACTCTTGAAAGTCCAGCAGGGCCCAGACCACGAGAGGCGTCTGCTGTGGGTTCATAAAGTTAGCGTAGGATAAGTGAGAGAGGTATTTGCTTACGTCTCCTGAGGCATCGTACCAGCCGCCGCTGACATCAACGGTGTCCTCGCGCTCGCCGAAAAATTTCATGCTCTTGTCCTGGTCGTTCCAGGGAGATTTGCAGCGCTGACTATAAAAGTAGGACAGCACCGCGTCGAGGGTTTCTCGTTGCAGTACCTGACTTCCTACGACAAAAGGAAGACTGCGCTCCCCGTCATATTCAAGAGCGTAGCGCCCAGGGGGAAGAGAGCTGAGGTTGACTGAGGCGACGACTCGATCGCGGAAAGTCGCTTCTTTTTCCTGGAGGGGCAGGGTGAAGACTTTCTCCCAACCAGCTGAAGTGACGACGTCGACCGCACAAAATTTCCCATCCGTGATGTCAATCAATGCTTCGGCGGTAGCGCCTTGCTCAAGGCCAATATGGTTCAGGTAGAAGCGGCTGGGAGTAGTCATTCGATTGCGATGAAAGAGGTGAGGGTGCGGTGAAAGAGAGGAGCTCTGTACCCTGAAAAGACGACCGTCGAGGTTCTGGTGCGTTCTTTCGAGCGATAACCAAAATGGTTCAATTGCTCTAAGCCTAGCGGGCATTCGAATTGTTGGCGAGTTACACTTCTGATCTAGTTAACTGTCGTAGGAGTCTTTCCTCCACGGGCTCAGAAGTTCAGGGTTTCTGTCCCGCTGGGAGTGACCCCAATTGATGGCGCGCACTCAATTTTCCAGTTTCAAGACGACAACCCGGTACTTCGAGATATTCAACAAGTGAGGGACGATAGGTGGCAACAACTAGCGTCACCTGAGGGACATCCCTGACGTCACAGACAATATCG
>JAKVCH010000341.1 GCA_022447485.1 Polyangiaceae bacterium
CCGGCGGCGGCAGCTCCAGCGGCGGCAGCTCCGGCGGATCAGGTGGCAGTTCATCTGTCGGCGGACAGGCAACGGCGCTCGACCTTTCAGGCAGCAGCAGTCTACCAGCGGACGCAGACGCGCCAAGCTGCGTGGAAACTCCTGAACTCGATCTCCGGGTGCGCCAGATTGCCAATGCAGATGCCGACCGACAGTTCCGGTTCCAAGTCACCAATAATGGTTCTCTCCCCATCGACTTAGATGACGTGAGCGTGCGTTTTTGGGTCAGCGAAGCCGCAGACCTTGCAACAAGCATCTACGTTGCCCCGCACCTTGTTGGTGTCGGTGGGCAACTGCGTCCGGCGAGCATCGCTTCGTCTGCGTCCGTTCGAGACATCAGCGCAGGCTGCAGCTCAGAGACGGATGAGGTGCAGGTGTCATTTTCCGGTGGCGAGCTCCTTCAGCCTGGCGAGTCGATGACCAATGTCTTGGTTTCATTGCGCCGAAGCGATTGGGGGCACTTCGACGATGTCGCAGATTACTCTCCTCTACCGGCCTACCAAAACGGCGCGACTCACGATGTCACTTGGCCGGATAATCTTGGCCAAGACGCTCATTATGGCGTCTACTACCGCGGCCGACACGTCTCCGAGGTCTTGGGCGATGGCTCTGCCGACCCCCATGCCGGACAAGAGCCCTTATGTGTTGCCAATTGCCTCTTCGGCGAGGAAGAAATTGGCAAATTCAGTGCAGACGTCCAGAGCGCTATTCGATTGCCCGATGGCCTCATCGCTCAGGGCTACAATATTCAACTTGGAACCGCAGGGCAGGCTGAGGCTGTTCTTGCCTATGTCAGAACCGTTGGTGGGGCTGTGGATGTCTTCTCCGATTACGGCGCTCGACTTTTGACGATGACTCCCGCCAATATCGCGGAGGTAGTCGTTCCTCTTACGGCACTCCGCGATTTAGTGATCGACAGTCGCGTCGAGCGTGTTGAGCTGGCAACCAAGCTTGAAGAGTTCTTGGACGAAAGCACGGACGACTTGATGGTCGCAGAGGCCCATGCTGGTGTTGCTGGGTGTAACGGTGCGACCGGCCAAGGCGTTCTTGTCGGTGTGATTGACTCTGGTGTTGACCCGAATCATCCCGCGTTTTCAGGTCGGCTTGAGCGCCTATGGGATATGCAGAGCCAGGCGAACGCAAGCCTTGCCTGGGTCGGTCAAAGCACTGTCGCTAACTCCGGCTTTCAGGACTCTGGTCACGGGACCTTGGTATTAGGCGCAGCCGCTGGCGTTGACCCGAACGGTGTTTACAGCGGTGTCGCAGTTGATGCAGACCTCGCGGTCGCCGCAGTCAATGGCAGTCTATCTGGCGGTGGTGTTGCCTCCATCGATGATTTCGGTGGAAGTCTTATCTCGGCCGCCGACTGGATCTTTCAGTCGCGAGGAACCCGCCCAGCTGTCGTCAATTTCAGCGTCGGTAATCACTGGGGTCCTCATGATGGGACTTCTCTGATGGCGGAAGGGCTCGACGCTCTTGTTGGTCCCGGCCAGGTGATTGTCGCTGCTGCTGCAAACGACGGTGCCCAAAACTTCCACCTCAATGGAACGACGGCTGCCTCTGGCAAAACCCGCGTGAACTTTCAGACCGAAAGGTATGGGTATCACCGCGTTGAGTTTTGGATCGACGGCTACGTAACTGCCCCCAAGATCGAAGTACTCACGCCCGTGAGCTCTACCGTGTTCACTCTTTCTTCAAGCAACCCGACCCAAGCATTGGGCAGCTCGGCGCTTTCCTATGGCCTAGCATGGCAGGAGCTTCCTGGCGGCGCGAGAAGAACGAACGTTATCTTAGTGATTCAGAATCAGAATATTAACAATGTGCTGGCGAATTGGCGTATTGACCTGGATTTGGACGGTCTTCCGCCCACCAACTTCCATGCTTGGACGAGTAAGTCTGGCGCGACCTACGACCCCTTTCCCAGTGGTGAGCGGTCGGGTACGGTGGCCATTCCGGGTGTCGCTAAAAAGGTCATCACCGTGGGTTCTTACGTAACGGATCCTAACTGTTCTTTCCTATCTCAGAACTGTGATGAAAACTATCGCGGGCTGTCGGCCTTTAGTTCTCGAGGTCCGACGGTGGATGGTCGCTTGAAGCCGGAGATCACTGCTCCCGGTGAGAGGATCGTCTCGGCTCGCTCCTCCGCAGACCTCAGGAATGCTCCGATCGACGGCGATTGGGCGCGAGTGCAGGGGACAAGCTTTTCCGCACCTCAGGTTGCTGGCATCGTCGCTCTTCTCCTTGAGAAAGACCCAACACTCAGCGGGGCAGACGCACTAGCTGAGCTTATCGATGGTCGTAAGATCGATCGCTTCACGGGAACAAGCGCGAGCTTGCCCAACAATGATTGGGGTCATGGTAAGGCACATGCTCTCGGTTCGCTTGCAAGCGAGTGTGGCCAGACGGTGTGTTACGATAACTTCACCCCGCGGATTGACTACTTCGATGTCACGAGCAATGCAGAGGGCTGGCCTTTCGAGCTCCGTGCTGAGTGGAAGTACTACTTGATCCTCCGCCAAGGTGGCCGTGAACTCGCCAAGATCGACGAGCAAGGCACGATTCATGAAGATATTGGCGATGGCGATACGGTTTACCCGAACCCGAGTCCTTTTGAGGTAACTTCGTTAGTTAATCGTTTCGAGTGCTTGGAGGTCGAAATGGCCGCAGGAGATGTCTGGCGACCCAACCAGACCGATCCGTGGAATCCGGCATCGAGCAATCAGGCAGATTATCACGTTGCCGAGTATTGCTTCAACCAAAGCTCCGGAGCCTGGGAGGCCAGTGATCCGAGTGACGCGAATGGTGTCCATGAGGTCTATATCCAGCGCAACCTGGCCGATAACCTCGACTTCGACTTCCATTGGGGGTTTGATACCGCTCTTTGCCAATAAGGAACCTTTTCGTTCCAGACTGGAGCTAAGAGTTCCTCGATTGAAACCCTTCTCTTTTGCCGAAGAGGAGGGTTTCTCTTTATTTTGCAGCGGGCCGCCGGATGCTAGCTGGAAGGCCTTTGTTCTTGGTCGTTTTGATTCTTCTCGGCGGTTGCGCCGCGTTTACAATCCCCGCATCCACTCGGGTCGGAGAGGGATTTCGTCGTGGAGGGCGGCATCGAGGGTTGCGAGAAGCTGGGACGTGTCTCGGGGAATTTGCCCACTGAGAGGGAGGTAATTGGAGGCGTGGTTCGAACGAAAGATTGCTTTGGTCGGCTTGGCTTCGAGCAAAAAGGCCCGGATTTCCTCGATGAGCCCCTGGACCGGAGGCACCTGAAAGCGCCCTTTTTTCTGAAGGGTCGCCAGCGGAGTATTTGGCACCACGGTGACCGTCAGCAGCGAGACATAGCGAGGATCCATCGCGGTGGTGAGCTTTCCTGCGCCTCGGGCGTGCTCGAGGCTGCGCTCCAGGCCTGCGGCTCCGAGTAAGAAGATCAACGATTGTTTGATTCCTGCGGCATGGGCGCGTGATGCGGCCTCAGCGTGTTCAGCAAAGGTTGCGCCCTTTGCGATGCGCTTGAGGGTTACGTCGTCGCCGGACTCGGGACCAATATAGAGGAGGCTGAGTCCGAGTTGGCGGAGCTCGTTGAGCTCGTCGACACTCTTGCCCAGTAGGTTGCGGGCGGTAGCGTAGCAGCTGATGCGATTGAGACGGGGAAACCTATCGTTGAGCCCCTGCAGAAGAGCTCGCCAATTTGCCATTGGCATGGCGAGTGCGTCTCCATCGGCGACGAAAATGCGCCGCACTGGGGCTAGTTTTTCAGCCTGCACCGCAGCAACAATGGGCTGAAGCTCGTGGAGGACTTCGCCGATCTCCCGCTCCCGGTAGGCTTTATGTCGGTACATGGCGCAATAGGTGCAATGGTTCCAACTACAGCCGATCGTTGCCTGGACAATCAGTGAGTCTGCTTCGCTCGGCGGGCGATAAACCGGTCCCTCGTAATTCAGCACGCCTCAGCCTAGCGGATCGCTGCCCGAGGCGCTCGCGCAAAACGCCCCATCCTTGACGTCAGGCTCCTCTGTTGGCGCGTCGCTTAGCCCACGCGCTTACCTCGAAAGTAGACGGGGCGCCTCTTTTTCTTGCCGGGGGGATTCTCGTTGGAGGTGATGCCTGAAGTGGGCGCCGCCGAAGAAGGAGCCGCTGAAGAGGGCTGCACGGCGGGCGGGCTGGGCGTGAGCTGACTTGAGGCCGCAGGG
>JAKVCH010000342.1 GCA_022447485.1 Polyangiaceae bacterium
CCACTCTCATTGCTCGGGGCGACTACTCCCCGAACACCGCCAACGGCTGGCTCTCGATTCTGCGTGTCGTCTTCAAAGCGGCAGCTCGAGATTTCGAGCTACCGCGCATCCCGGTGGAGCACGTTCGTGACTTCGACACCTCCGATCACATCACTTATTCCGAAGAAGCTCCGCAGAGCCTCACCCCAGCCCAGGTGTCCGAGTTCCTGGCGATTCTCGGAGAGCTGTACCCACAGCACTACGCGATCACCTATCTCGGCTTCTGCACGGGGCTCCGTCAGTCCAGCTTGCGACCACTGCGCCGCAAGGGGGACCAACCGGACATTCTCTGGGAAGAGGGCCGCTTGCTCGTCAGGCGCTCACAGACCAGGGGCCAGGAAGTTCTGCAAACCACCAAGCAACGCACTCGCTACAGCATCAATCTGCCTCCCAAGGTGATTACGGTGCTGCGCTGGCATGTCGCTGAACAGCTCACCACTCCTGCTCAGCAGGACTCCGAGCTGCTCTTTCCTTCCGTGAACGGGGGCTTCCGGGCACCCTCGGTCCTCAACAAGCCCTTCGCCGAAGTCTCTGAGGCGATGGAGCTGGGGTACCACTTCACCCAGAAGGGAATGCGACGCACCTTCAATGACCTGGCCAGGGCCGCTGAGGTCCAGGACATCGTCACCCGCAGCATCTCGGGTCACTCGACCGAACGGATGCAGCACCACTACTCCACGGTGCGCGGACACGAGCAGCATGAAGGGCTCAGCAAGGTCGTCGATTTGATGACCGCGAGGGCGGAGAGAGCATCCTCAAAGGAGGAATCACCATCCGGTGGTGCCTCTGGTGGTGCTTCGATGTTGTAGGTGGTGCCTTTTCGGCAAAAGCCGAAGACACAAAAGAAAAAAGCCAGCTCTTTCGAGCTGGCTTTCTGAGCGGGAAATGGGATTCGAACCCACGACTTCGACCTTGGCAAGGTCGCACTCTACCACTGAGTTATTCCCGCTTATTTTGAATATGCCCTAAACGAGGAGTTCTCTCTTCGTTGAGGGGCGCATTAAGTACTTTTCTGTGCTCTCTCTGTCAACGTAAAAATGAATAAAATATTTCTGAATCTGTTGGTGCGTGCTCTTCCCGACTTCTCTCCTGCGCGGTCAATTACATGGGGAGAGTTGTGTCGGTTGTCGTTCTTTGAGCGCGGAAGCGGTGCTCAGTCTGGGCTTCGTGCTGCTCGATGTCTGTTCAGTAGCCGCTCTGCTTGCAACGGTCCCATTTTGAGAACAGAAACCGTCGATTCTTTTTGTTGACAGAGTTTCAAGCTCGTTGAAAGTTGAGCCAAAATTTGGCTGTAAGAGCAGTGCGACAGGCATTAGTATTTCTACGGCACCATTCTGTTACCGGAGCTGTAGTTGACGACGGGACCCCGGGCCGATAGGCGGTTCGTGGAGGAAATATGTCATGATGCTTCGCTACAGAGCCGATATTCGAACGCTATCGTTCGTGGCATTTTATTTCGCTATCACGGCCTATCAATGGGTCGCTGCTCCCCAGCAATGGTGGTTGGCGATTCCCTTAATTATGACCACCTGCATCTTCTCGTGGTTTGGGGCCATCATCACTCACAATACGATTCATGCTCCGGTCTTTCACAGCAAGACAATGAATCGGGTCTTTCAAGTTGTTCTTTCGTTGACTTATGGTTCACCGGTCAGTGCTTTCGTTCCTGGCCATAACCTGAGTCACCATAAGCACACCCAGACTCAGCGGGATGTGATGCGTACCTCGAAGGTCCGCAGCGATCGGAATATCTTCAACCTCTTCGCTTTTGCTCCAAAAGTCGCAATTGCGATAATGAAGAACGATCAGGCTTACGTGAAGACGATGCGTAAAGTCCATAAAAGCTGGTTCAGGCAGTATGTACTTGAGAGTGTTACCGTCTTCGGAACGACCATCGCTTTGTTCGTGATTGACTGGAAGAAAGCTCTATTTTATTGGCTGATTCCACACCTTTATGCTGCTTGGGGCATTATCACGATCAATTACTTTCAGCATGATGGTTGCGATGCTGAGCACCCCTACAATCACAGTCGTAACTTCGTTAGTCCGCTTTTGAATTGGTTCGCCTTCAATAACGGCTATCACACCATGCATCATATGCGGGCCAGTTTACACTGGTCTTTACTCCCGGCGGCCCACGCTGCCGAGGTGAAGCCGCATATTGACCCTGTCCTGGATCAGAAGTCTCTGATCGTTTTTTTCGTGAAGAACTTCCTTCTTCCGGGCAAGAGGCGTGATTATCGGGGCGAGTTAGTCGAACTACCTCCAGAGACAGGTGATGAAAGCTGGATTCCACAGCCGCGAGAGACACCGGAGGACCTAGGCGCGGTTGTCGCATAGCTGAAGGGCTACTGTCGCTTAGCTGAAGAACTACCTTGTCGTCGGGGCTGTATGGGCTCCAGGGATAATCTTTGAGTTGTCCGCGCTAGGGCTGGCTTGGCGCGCCTCTCTGGTTCGTCAATTGGTGGCTTCCGGCTCTTCATCCAGAGGCACGGAAAAACTAGTGACTTGATAGCCTGTCTGGCTCGAGGTGACGATAGAGGCGAGCGCGTGAGTGCCTCCCGGTGCCTCTCCTACCGATCCTACGCTGAGGATATCAACGTCTGCCACCTGTCCCTCAAATTGCTCGTGACTTGAGCCACAGACAATCAGATCACCAGGCTCGTCACCAAGTAAGGCGACTAACTCTTCTTCGGTCATCGCTCGATTAAATGATACCTGGGGATCGGCCGGAGTACCGTGCACGACTAGCATCGTATGGCCAGATTCGAGGGGGAGTCGAGCTACCTTGGGAAGCTTACCGAGGCGAACAAGGATCAGTTCTCCTAATTCCTTTCGAACGTCCGTGAGGCGTTGCACCATCGCTTCCTCCTCTGTGGTTGTTGGCTTGAGCTTCTCAATATCGAGCGATGCGAGAGCTTTGTCGCCCACTCCCTGAACGCACATGGCATTTCGCTCGATCAGCATCTTCCAGACCTTGAGCGGTTCTGGGCCGGGAAAACAAAGGTCGCCGCAAACAATTAGCTGATCGAAGCCCCGCGCATCGCCCTCCTTGAGAATTTTAGAGAGAGCGTTTGCGTTGCCGTGAATGTCCGAAATGCAGAGAAATCGCATGATGAGGTCCTGAGCGCTCTCATATCGCGCTCTTGCGGATAGGCAAGAAGAGAGATTGTGATTCCACGGATGACGAGATAAACAATGGCTGTTTGGTTTGACCTGGAATTAGGAGAGAAAAACGTGAGAAAATCAATATTGTTCGGTTTAGGCAGTCTTTTGGGGTTCATGGCAGCATGTCATCCGGTCGCTCCGCCTGACGCTCCGGCGGCCGAAGAGGGTCAAGAAAATAAGCCGCCGGCTTCAGAAGATGCCGAGGCAGCAAGTGTCGCTGCAGCAAAGAACGAGGATTCCGGGTCTTTTGAAAGTGCGGACGAGGTCAATCCTTTGCAAGTTGTTCAGGAATTGGCTGAGTCGCTGAGTCAGAAGTGGCAAAGCCAGAAAGCAGCCGAACAAGAGGTGCTCTTCGCTTTAAAGCTTGTCGTGCAGGGGCGTAGTGCCGTCTTGATTGGGGGAGGCGAGGGCGCAGTGGTGAAGAAGGGCAGTGACGCCGCCAAGCAGAACGCCGATATGACGGTGACGATTCCTATTGGCACGGCGATTGATATGAAAAACGGTGTTATCTCACTCCATCAAGCCCTCGCTGATAACTTGGTCCATACGGACAATCCTCAGGGGCTGGAGCGCTTTTTGTCCTTCGTCGCCGAGTAGGCTCGGCGACTCTTTCGGCTGAGCTCGTCATCATAGATGGATAGCATCCCCTCTCTATGCGTCGCGGGGCGCGGTTATGGGTGCGGGACTGACTCTTCGGTTAGCTCGACCAGTCGAAGCATCTGCTTGGCAAGAGATTCTCGTTCCTCCCGCAGGGACTTGAGTCGATTGTCACGGAGCTCGTTGCGGAGCTGGAGTTTTTGCTGCTGCTTCTTTTTCTTTTTGAGGAAGAATGCAACCCTTTCTATGCAGAACAGAGCAGATGCACCTGTGAGCGGTGCGATGATCAGCGTCGCAAAAGCAGCTAGGAGCTTTTCACCCGGGGGAAGAGGGAGCATGATGGCGCTGGTCGCCGCGGCTACGAGCCAACTAAGCGGCATCAAAGCCATGCCAGCTAGCAACTTCATCGTCG
>JAKVCH010000343.1 GCA_022447485.1 Polyangiaceae bacterium
CTTGGGGCGAATTGCTAACGACGCTGGCATTGTCTACTCAGGGCAGGCTATGGCTGGCCAGATTATTGTGATCGGTCAAACTAGGGTTGGCTCACAGATTCTCTGCGCTACGGCTTCCTCGGAAGTCCCAAGCACGCTGACAGATATTGCTGCAGCGAAGTATCAGTCGAGTCCAGCTGAGTGGTCCGCCGATAACATCAATACAGGCTGGGCTTGCTTGAAGTCGAGCCTGTCTGACCCGCAGTACTACCAGTACAATTACGAGTCGGACATTGTCGCTGGTACTGCACCCGCTGCAGATAACACCTACACTGCAACGGCACTGGGCGACCTCGATGGTGATGCCGTCTATTCGACCTTCGTCCTCAACGGTCAAGTTCAGGAAGAGAGCGACGAGTTGGTTTTGACGAAAGCGCCTGCTCTCGTCGAGACAAATCCCGCAGAATAACCTATTCTTCGACGAGGAGCTGGTCGCCAGCACTTTGCTGAGATCGCTTCCTCACGAACAAAACGCCCGGGTTTACCCTGGGCGTTTTGCTTTTTGTTCTCAGGGAGCTATTCCCAAAACCAATGGGCACGCCCGAGTCTGAAAGAACACCCTCCGAGCAGCAAGGATCTCCGACAAAAGAAAAGCGCCTTTATCGCCTTTGGCAGTGGGGCTTGGCTTACTCGATTTTGGTGATTCTTTTCGGAGCGGTCGTGCGCATCACCGGTAGTGGAGCGGGTTGCGGTCAGCATTGGCCTACGTGCAAGGGAGAAATACTCCACCTCCCGCAAGCTCTTGAAACGGTGATCGAGCTCTTCCATCGGCTGACCTCCGGTGGAGCTTTGCTGGGCAGTGTCGTGCTCTGCTTGCTTGGCTATCGTTGGTCGACGGCTCGTTCCGTGCGTCGCTCAGGTTTGGCTGTGGCGCTCTTTATGGTCGGAGAGAGTCTTGTCGGAGCCGCCTTGGTTCTCTTAAAATACGTGGGCGATAACGATTCTGTCGGGCGAGCGATCATTATGGCAGCCCATCTGCTGAATACATCTCTCCTGCTCTTTGCCTTTCTTTCGGTGATCTTGTCCTTGAAAGCGCGTTTGCAGCCAGCTTGGATGGATGGGATGCAGCAGAAGGTAGACAGTCGGGAGTCGCGACGCTGGCTTGCCTTCTTGGGAACCGCCCTTTTTGGTGTCGTGGCTGCGAGCGGTGCGATCACGGCTCTGGGCGATACCTTATATCCACTTCAAGAAGGGGCTGGCGGCTGGCATGCGGCTGCAGACACGATGAGTCTGGGGGCTCATTTTTTGGTGCGCTTGCGGGTCATTCATCCCATTTTGGCGATAAGTTCGGCGGGTATCCTTTTTTGGGGTGCGGGGCGTCTCGGCACATCAGCCCTCATTCAGAAAGGACTTCGAGTTACCGTGGCCTTGCAGGTTGTCGCTGGCTTCATGAATATCGCCTTGAACGCGCCGGGCTGGATGCAGGTTCTTCATTTGGCCTTAGCGAATGCAATTTGGATCCTTTGGTCCTGGCTTTGGATCGAAGAATCCTGGTTGCCAAAAAGAACAAACCATACGTCGAGTTGGCGCGAGGCCGTGGCCTAACGGGAGCAATCGCAAGCTAGACTCGAAAAAACGCAGCCTCGTAAGGAAAGTTTCTTTTTGGCGAGTGTCACTACATCCGAAGCTGTCACTGATTGGGGGAAAATTTCATCTTGTTCAGAAAGTATTATTCTGAGTAAAAAGCCGAATTCCCCTGTTTTTTCTTTTGTGCTTCCATCCCGCGCGCGCTGATTTTACGTAACTTAGCTAAAGGTTGCTAGTTTTTCGGCAACGGGTCGTCCGATTTTCATGAAAGTGAAATCTGAGCGAGAGTTCTTCTTGAAAGCGCTTCTCTTGGGAGCTAGTAAATCATTCATGGCTCTCAAAATTCGACATATTCTTGGTCTCTCGACCGTTTTTACCACTTTCGCCTGTGCCTCAAGCGTTGAGGATTACCCTGAGGGCGGAGCTAACAATACTGGAACGCCCGGCACAAATACCGCGCCTACGGGGGGTACAGCTACGGATGCAGGTTCCACGACCCCAGGTACAACACCCGGTGCCGATACCACGACTGGTGGAGGAGTGACTGGAGCTCCGGCTGGTGGCGATACGACGGGAGGTGATACAGCCACAGCTGCGCCCCCTGCGGGGACTGCGATCGCCAACTCAATGGGCTGGGTTGATGGGGCGCAGAATACCTACGGAATTCAGGGCGCTTTTTACACATTTTCGGATAGCCTCGACGAAGAAGGCAACCCTGGAGGAGGCGATTCCACCATCGCTCCTGCTCAGTTTACCGAGGACCTCTGCGTCAGCGGCACAGCGAGCCAGGTGGACGTGAACTGTTCTGCTGATGATTGCTATGGTCTTTACTGGGGTGCTGGCGTGGGGTTGAACCTGAACCAAGCTACCGACGAAGCAACTGGTGAAGGCGGAACGCCTGATACTTGGGATGCATCGGCGAACGGCGTAACCGGATTTTCGTTCACGATCTCTGGCGCAGATGTGCCCTCCAGCTTGCGCTTCAAGCTGGGTGATGCGGGGGGCGAGTTCTGCACAAGCATTGGTGCGGGAAATAACGAAATTCTCTATACCGACCTCGATGAAAATTGCTGGATGCCGGTCGCTGGTGCGACAATTCCAACAGCGTCGAAATCGATTCAATGGCAGGTGGCGACGAACGATGCCTCCACTACGAGCTTTGACTTTTGCATCGAAAACTTTAGCGTTCTGACAAACTAATCAAAAGAACAGTGAAGTTAAATACTTAGGCTCCTTTCAACGGAGCCTATCTTGTGCCCGGTCGATTCCCTGTCGCCGGGCTTTTTCTTGCTTGACGAAGAGCAGGACTTCGCTAGCTTCGCCATCCCTCTGCTGTTCTACAAACAGCGCCCTCGAAGCGGGCTCCGGCAACAAGGCGCTCTGCGCCTTTAGAAATGCATAATGGTATGCATTCTTGTTCGTCGTCCGCCAATCAGGAGTAAAAGACAAATGAATATTCATCCCGGTGTACTCTGCCGCAAAGTTGGAATGACTCAAATCATCGAAAGTGACGGTACGATCATTCCCGTGACTGTTGTTCGAGCCAATAGCGTGATTGTTGGCAAGCGCACAGAAGAAGTCGATGGCTACAACGCGATCATCTTCGGCCTCGACGAGCGCAAAGAGAAGCACACGAGCAAACCACTGGCAGGTTTTTATAAAAAGGCGGGCGTGAGCGCAAAGCGTGATATTCGCGAATTCCGTTGCTCTGCCGAAGACGTCGCTGCCGCAGAGGTGGGCGCCGCAGCCGATATCGCCAGCATCTTCGAGGAAGGTCAGTTCGTCGATGTGCAAGCAACGTCGAAGGGTAAGGGGTTTGCCGGCGTCATGAAGCGCCATAACTTTGCCGGAGCCAAGGCCAGTCACGGTAGCCATGAGTACAAGCGTCATGGTGGCTCCATTGGTACAAACATGACTCCAGGTCGTGTTTTCAAAGGCAAGAAGATGCCTGGGCAAATGGGCAACAAGACCGTCAGTGTTTTGAATCAGAAGATTGCCAAGATCGTAGCTGACGATAGCTTGGTGTTGATCAAGGGCACCATTCCAGGTGGCAAGAATTCACTGGTCATGCTGAAGGGTGCTGTGAAGAAGCACGGTGGAAAAAAGGCCTGATCTTCAGGTTGGAATAGGGCACTCATTCGTTGCTCAGCTCTTTTGCTAGCGAATGAGGCCTTTTATTTTCAGAAAGGGGCGGTTCCTGAAGGGGTCGCCTTTTTTCGTTGCCCGCACTTGGGGGCTCCAGCAGGCTGAGTTACGGTTCTCTCCTATCGTCAGAATATCGATTGATGTCCCCTCCCAACGTCGAACCTCCCCCATTTCCGCTCTGGCGCAGCGCTCGTATCTTAGTCGACGATCGTCAGCTTTTGGTTGTGAATAAACCCCCGGGCATGCCCACGCACGGGGGGGATGAGAGCCTCACCCATAGTGTTGTTGAGAGAGTTGGAGCTTGGCTGCGAGACCAAGGTCGCGACGACTATCTGGGCGTTCATCAAAGGCTTGATCAAGATACCAGTGGAGTCCTTCTTTTTGTCACCGAGCGGGCGATGAACCAAGTGGTGGCCGAAGCCTTGGAAAACAAGACCCTCAAGCGTACCTATTGGGCTGTCGTCGAAACCTCTGCCTCGCGCAAATTGGAGAGCCGTGCCTTG
>JAKVCH010000344.1 GCA_022447485.1 Polyangiaceae bacterium
GGCATCGCAGACTTTTCTCAGTACGCGGCCGACTCCACGGCCGACTCCATGGCTGACTCCACGGCTGACTCAAGTCCAGACCTCGTACCTGACCTTTTTGTGAACCCCTTGCGACCGCCCTTCACCAAGGTATGATGCCGAGACACTGCTCGTTGCAACTACCCATCAAGAAGGTGGGTGAGTCCCTATGACCTTCGCTCGTTTTCTCTCGACCAAAACAGATCAAGTTTGCCCTCGTTGCGATGAGGAGCTGAAACTCGTCGATCCAATTGATGCAATGGCCCCCCGACCATTCGAGGCAAACGTCTTTTGTCCTGAATGTCATTACAACTCCACCAAGACACTCCTCAACGCCCACTACTTTCACAGTGTACCCCCCACCAGTTCATCAGTGGCACGCAAGCGGCGCCCCTCAGTTCAGAACCAGGAAGTGACAACAACCTCCCCGACGGAAGCTCCGCCTCCGCCGGAAAGGGCCTCGACAGGGCCGCGGCATATTTCCACTTTACCTGGCTTTTCCGCCAAACGCTCTTCGCCGAGTGATGGATCCTACCGTATTTCTCAGCCCGCCCGCACGGCAAAAAGCGATCGGCTGCAGGCAAAAAGCGATCGGCTGCAGGCAAAGACCCGTCCTTCTGCGGGAGGTTCTCGACAACCTTCAGTATCGAATATTCCTGCAGCACCCCGAGTACCAAGCTTGGACACTTCACCCGAGCCTTCTTTCGGAGCTCCGCGCCGCAAAGATAAAAAAAGGAGATAGACCCAAATCAACTGGGAGAGCTTCCTAAATAAGAAAGGGTATCAATGCTTTTCGCTGCGCCGGGTAATCGCTAAACTCTTTCTGGTACCACCGATGATGAGCTAATGCTCTTGGGCCTAGGTTAGCGATTGTGTACAGAGCAAAAGCAAGGCCCGGTAGAGACCAGGTCATCACAGCCCATCCCGTCCATTCAAGGATCTCGCCAAAATAATTGGGACAACTCACCCAGCGATACATTCCTCCGGAAGGAATATGGTACGAGCTATCCCCTGGCTGCCGAAGCCGCCTCAAAATGGCATCTGACTGCATATTGATCCAGAATCCAACCAGGAAAAGGAAGACTCCTACTAAAAATTGAGGGGACCAAAGCCAGTCGAGGTCATAGCTGCCCCGCTCAGAGATCCATCGAGCATTCACGAAGCCGTTTAAACACTGGAAGCTGAATCCCGATAAGGCAACGAGTAAGGGCCATGGTCGCCCTAGGCCGCGCTGAAGCACAGGATACACGAAAGTTCGCTGAAGATAATGAAGCTGCCAGATCGCGCAGAAAATCAGAGGCACCGCTTGAAAAGCTCGACTTCCCAAAAAGTAAAGCGCTAAAAAACCCAGGCTGGCAGGCATTTCCATGACTAACCAGGCCCATTTCGCGGGAATCATCACGCCCCACCCCTGACGCGCGTGGCGCCCGTACGGAGCAGTGATAAAGAGAAGCAGCAGAGCGGTCGCTATGGCCGCTCCAATTTCAACCAGCACCAGTCGGTTAAAACTTTCTTCGCTCAACATAGCGGTTTACTTACTCCCAGTTCTTCTAAAAAGAAACCAAATGCAGCCGCCACTTCGAAGAGAGACTCTGAACAAAAGCACCACTGTAGAGGAATGGGCGCAGAGCTATATTTTAAGCAAAAGCATTCGCGAGAAAAGCGACGATGGGAATATTCCCCCACACTTCGAGAATCAAGACGGGCCCGGACTCTCCCCGGAGAAGGCCCAGGCACTTTCTCTGCGAGCACCCTCTCAACCCGGGCGCCCCCCTTGTCTCGTTGTCGCCGAAAAAAGGCAACGCAGCCTCAAGTTTTCCGGAATGGAGCAGAAAAAAAACCGTGCGGAATTGCTGCACCGGTTCTGGCATCATGAGCTCCAGGCCGCCGAATTGATGTGTTGGGCGCTCTTGCGCTTTCCGTCAACACCCTTGGAATTTCGTCAAGGTCTGCTTCGGATTGTTCGAGACGAAATCCGCCATATGAAGCTCTACGAAGAGCACCTGAGGCATCTCGGTTATGCCCCAGGCGATTTTGAAATCAGGGATTGGTTTTGGGAAAGAGTCCCGAGCGCTCAGAGCCCTCTGCAATTTATCGCGCTTGTGGGTATGGGATTGGAGGCCGCAAACCTTGAGCATACGGAACGCTACGCTACCTGGTTTCGCGCTGTCGGTGACCAACGAGGTGCTGAGCTGCAAGAACAGGTCGGGCGGGAAGAAGTAGCTCATGTCCGCTTTGCGACTCGCTGGTTTCGACAATGGACCGGCGACGTCAATTTCGAGCAATGGTGTGCAAGCTTACCGCCTCCACTCACGCCCCTACTCATGAAGGGCAAAGAACTCAGCAAGGAGCGCCGCCTCAAAGCCGAGATGCCACCGGCATTTCTTCAGGCTCTTGAGACGTGGAAACCCGATCCCCGGTCCTTAGCCCCAGGCGGCTTGTCAGCGTCTACCCTCGCCCATGATTCTAACCTCTGTCGTTCCTCAAGCCCCATAGGTAATCGAAGTAATTTCTAATTCTAGCTCGCCGACCGGACGATGAACTACGGCAATATCACCCACCTTCTTTTTCATCAGGGCGCGTCCAATCGGCGAACGATAACTCAAATAGCCTTTTGCAGGGTCGGCCTCATCAGGACCAACAATCGTATAAACTTTAGCCTCGCCTTCCTCATCTTCTACACCAACGGTGGCACCAAAACGAACTTCCTCTAACTTGCTGTCTTTCGGGTCAACGATGGTCGCCGAGTCGAGACGTTTCTGTAAGAAACGCAGGCGTCGGTCAATCTCCCGCAAGCGTTTCTTGCCGTAGATATATTCAGCATTTTCCGAACGATCTCCCATCGCCGCAGCATCGGCTACCTCTTGCACAACCCGAGGCCTTTCCTCAGAGGCTAAGCGCCGCAGTTCAACTTGCAGCTTTTCTGCGCCTTGAGGCGTTAAGTAGTTGGGTAAGCTCATCTGAAGCTGATAGTAGAAGTCGACAAGAGAATCCAGCTTGCCATGCCCCCCCTGATTGAAGTGTAATCACCATCACGAGCCATAAAACTCAACTATGGAATCCTCACCCTTGTTCATTGCCCTTGATGCGAGCTCCACGTCAGTGCGTGTCGTAATCTTTCATCAAGACGGACAACCCCTCAGCCAAGGGCGATGCGGTCTCGACGTACTAGCCGTGGGAGAGCACGGATTTGAACAAGATGCGCTGAGCTGGTGGACAGCGAGTAAAGCGGCCCTTCAACTCGCTCTCCAACCCCTCAGCCTCTCTCAAAAGCAAGCGCTTGTCTCCCTCACGATTCTTCACCAACGAGAAACAGTCGTGGTCACCGATGCGGTCGGGACTCCTTTGGCTCCCGCAATCATGTGGAAAGATGACCGCTGTCGTCAGGAACTCAAGGTGGCCGAGCGACGGGTAGGACGAGTGCGCCTTCACACTCTCAGCGGTAAGCCTGTGTCCACCACGCCCTCGCTCTATAAACTGATGTACCTTCTGAAGGAGCGTCCTGAACTGAGAGATGTAGCCCATATTCACGATGTCCATTCATTTCTGAGTCTTAAACTAACAGGGCGCGCCGTAGCCAGTTTTCCCTCAGCCGACGCAACGGGCATGCTCGATATGCGAAAAAAAACCTGGGCGGACTCCTTAATTGATTTGATCGGCACCGAAAGGCACCAGCTCCCAGAGCTCGTGGAAGTGGGTTATCTGATTGGACCTTTGACCCCAAAGGCACTCTTAGAGACGGGCTTACCTAACCACCTTCTTATCTACGCAGGCTCAGGTGATGCTCAAGCAGCGGGACTCGGCGCTGGTATCATTGAGCAAGGTCATGCTTTTGCCGAGATAGGAACGGCTCTCACCTGTGGCGTCCACACAGAAACCTATGAGGTCGACGAGGCATTTCGAACTCTATTTGCAGCAATCCCAGGGCTTTACTGCTGCGAAACGACTGTACGAAGTGGCATGAGCACCCTCTATTGGTTAGTCGAGAAAGTCTTAGCTAGCGAAGATCGGCTCCCACGAATGAAGGAATTGGAAGAAGAAGCGCTTCAACTACCAGCAGGCAGTCAAGGACTCGTCGCTCTTCCCTATTGGTCCGGAGTCATGAATCCGTTCTGGGATGAAACGGCTCGGGGCGTCTTCTTGGGGTTAAATGCCGAACATAGCCCAGCCCATCTCTTTCGAGCGCTGCTT
>JAKVCH010000345.1 GCA_022447485.1 Polyangiaceae bacterium
GATCGGCTTGCCGCGTGACGAAAGCTGCGTCCAGGCACTCGCAACATAGCCATATCCAGCCTCGTTCGCCGTTTCTTTTTGCTGGCGCGTTCGACCAGCACCGTCGGAGAACGAAATACTGGAATGATAGCGGGCCTCATTTGAATCGGACTGCGAGGCCCTCACCTGAAGCTGACTCACCGTGGTTGTCGAAACTGGATAATCCGATGTACCATACTCATAGTCAAAGATACTGACGGGTTCTCCGGCAGCGCTCAACGGATCATAAAGCTCAGTCACTCGCCCCAAACCATCGAGAGTCATACCCCAAGTATGACCGTTGGGATCTATACTACTGATGATGGCTCCATAGCCGTGGTCGTATTGTGCGGTAAATGTCACCCACTTTCCGCCGCCCACCAGCACTCGCTCTTCACTGGGAAGGAGATTCGAGTCGCTCTCATACTTTAGCTCAACCCGGTCGCCGACAGCGTTCACCGTACTGGTCTTATTGCCATGAGAATCGTAGGTGTTTAGCTCCTGGTCGATCCACCGACTCTCATCCTCAAACCAGCGACTCACCTTCGTTACGAGCCCAGCATTCGCTTTAGCTTGCGGTAGACCATCATAAAAAGTCTGGGTACGCCCCCACGAGTTCCCCTGCAGATCGAGTAAATCGCTCTGCGTGGTGAGGCCAATCAACCATTCATCCAGCTCATAGAGACGCTCAGTCGTCGTGATTTGCTCGTCGTCGCCGAAGGCGACATTCATAGCAGAAGGGCTAAACCCTTCGCCTGGGGTATAGACGGCGCTGTAGAGCACTTCGCCGTAATTTTCACTACGAATCGGATTACCCCAAACGTCATAGTCGGTGTGAGTCGCTGTATAACGCGGCGTCTGCGTCTGTTCGTAAGTGGCCGTGAAGGCTTCGGTGCTCACCCCAAGAGAAATCAGCTGGTCTTTCTTATCACTGAGGTCACCCAATGAAGAACAATTGGGCAGAATCTGCTCCGGTGCTTGGAGTAAATCCTCTTGGCAGAGATGGCGCATCTCCCAATTGGTTTCCACCGACGAAAACCTGCCGCCCTGGTCGTCCAATTGCTCCTGGAAAAAAGGCTTTCCCTTGAGAATTTCTTCATCTGCCCCAGTTTCTGGATGACGACCTACGTGCATCTTAGTGCGCGTGACCAATGACTCATGATAAGCATCGCCCCAACTGGTCACCGTAGCTTCAGCAAAACCGCGAAATTCGCGCTCTTTTGTATCCCAATAGCCGTCGCGATATTCGTAGCTGGTCAGCGACTCAGTCGCCGTCATGCCAATCAGGTCGAGCGAGTCAGTCGTGGCCATCTCGCTGATCACGCCAACGGGGCTCGGCATCGGGTGTGCCCAGCGGCGGTTTTCGTTCTTCGCCTCAATGCGGTAGCTCGTCGAAGAACGGTAGCCCATCGTCGTAACCAAACCCATGCCATTGTCGATGCGATAGAGCATCCCGGCGTTGGGCTCGTTGGTCAGATCGAGATAGTGGAGCTTGAAGTCAGTGGTGATCCACACCAAGTCTGTCGTGCCGTTGCCGTTCATGTCGGCAAAAAGCAACTTTTGCGTATCGCTCGTCGACGGCAATCCGTAAAAGTCGCCGCGCTTTCCGGAAAAGCGCATATCACCCAGGTTCAGGTAGTACGTGGCCCAGCTGCCACTGACCCGAAGCAGGTCGGCCTGGCCGTCGCGGTTAATATCGCGCAGGTAGAAGTTGCCCGGGTCGCCCTTCGGGACGTTCAACACCTGCTGCTCAGCTAGGTAGCGACCGTGGCCAATACCGAACCACACCCGCATATTCGATGACTCGAAGCCGATCTGCTTCAACACGAAATCCATGATCCCGTCGCCGTTGAAGTCGGTCATCTCCACGCGTGGGTCGCTAAAGTCGACGTCGGCAGGCAGTTCGGCAACATATTCCTCACGGAGCATGTCATCCTCACCGTTCATGAGGACTGAGTCGGCACCAGGCTTCTGCCAAAGAAGATCGATACGTCCGTCGTGATTCTGATCGCCGAGCTTCAAAGCTTGGCTCGTGAACAAGAAGCCGTCGCTTGAGCTATCAAGCTCGACTGCCTCGCCATAGCCCTTGAAGATGCCGTCCTCGATGTCGCCGCCGGGGTAATAACGAAACTTCTCAGCTTGAGGGTGAAGCAAGTCGCGGAAACCGTCTCCGTTCACGTCGACGAAAACGACTCCGGCTTCAAAGAGCGTACGGTCCGGGCTGTTCTTGAGGGCGCGACGGTCGATAAAGCTGCGACCATCCCAGTTTTCGTAATAGTGGTAGTCGCCCGAACGCGCGACGATGAGGTCAGGGAGCGCATCGCCATTGACGTCATCAAGCTCACCAGAGCCGTCGAGCAGGGGCTCGAGCGGCGGTGCGTCTTTCATGGTGACCAGGCCACCGCTATTTTGGCTTTCTTCGAGGTATTCGAACGACAGCGGCGGCATGGTGAGGCCGTATTCGCCAGTCATCAAGACGCCGCTGAGCTGGGAGAAGAGTAGCGCCTTCTTGTAGGAGAGTTCGTAAGTACGGATCAGGCGGTCGCCGTGGCGAACCTCAATAGCGGCAACCCGCTGCGCAGTCGTACAAGCCGAGCCGTAGGTATAGTCCGTAAAAACATCCGGGCGATCCTCGTAGACAAAGTCAACGTGGTTTTGATAAGCCACGTCGGCATGCATCTGATAGTCGATGCTCTCGAGGTAGGTTTTTCCCTCGTCGGTGAAGTAGTGATACTCCGTCCAATGACTAAAGCGATCAACCTGTCGGCTAATGAACCATTTATGAGCTTTCCCCCTACTCGTCTCCTTCGATTCCAGAGACTCACCGAGGTAGGCGGTCTGTCCTGAAGGAAGACGAATCGTCCAGCTGTCTCCGGCGACGTCGCGGATAAAGAGAGCGAACGCTCCTTCGTTCTTGAGGCGGTAGTAACGGAGCTCTTCGTTCACCAAAACGAGCTCGTCATTCATGCCGGGGCCCATCACACTGAAGCGATCTTCTTCAGTAAAGTTGGGCTCCCCCTTATCGGTTTGGCGATAGATTTGGAGAGTCGGAAGGCTCCAGCTCTGACCGAGAACGCCTTTGCCTCGTCCGCCGGTATAGTTGAGCGAAATGCTCGGCGCCACAAACCCCGGCGGCAATGAGATAGGCACGCTATAACTACCTGTGCCCGTAGCCATATTGGGAGAGAACGACTCGCCGAGACCCTTCAATGAAGCTGGACCCGTTGGCAAACTCAACGTTTGAGCCGTCACGCCTCCGGGCCTATCGGCGAGGGCAGGCTGAGCAAAAAGAACGAGTACAAGCAGTGCGCAGAGCACGCGCAAAATCGCCCCCCTCGGTGACAGATACGTCACGGGGCGAACCGAGCGACGACGTAAAGTCGCTCGTTGCACAAATCTAGCGCGATGGTTCATCACCTCAGCCGACTTTCGGGATGCCTTTACTGCAAAGTAATTGGCCTATCATTGTACCTGAAGTACAGCACGATATCCTCAATGATCGGTCGCTCATTCGCCGGTAAACCGTCGCCAAGCAGCCATTCTTGATCGCGGTCAAGCTGCGGTATCACGAGGGTATAGTCCGGCGCCCCAAGGCTTCTATCGCGGGCGAAGAACTTGAAGCAACCGTCCTGAGCCCCTGACGTCGCGGGATCTGCGAGCAAGTGATTGTTGATACAAGCAGAAAGTTCGCCTGATTGCGTAAAGAAGGATGGTGGAGCATCAAGCTGCCCCAGATCACTGGAAGGCGACCAACCAACAATATAGGAGTTAATCTTACTTTCGTATTCCGCAGATTTTTCTGTGCATGAACGAACGTAATCGGTGTTGCCGCGCCAAAGCTCAAACTTCACGCCTGGAGACTTCGGAATCCTTGTACCGACAACATTAACAGCTACCGTCCCACCGGTAGCACCCTTGCCACGAATGATATGGTTGCAGTCACCTGGGCCCACCATATAGCGTTGAGGAAACGCTCCATTTTCACCACGGTCATTGAGCCAGATGGCGAACGGAAGCTCGATCTGTTCCACCAGTCCGTAAGCTCGGCCGCGCCGCTTTCTATAAGCGCTACTCGTAATCAAGTTGTGAAACTGCTGACCAACTGTAAGCACGCGACCTGTGTCAGGATTGACGATATCTCTCATCTGAGGGAAGAGCTGCTTCTGCACACTAAATTCAAAGACTTCGTC
>JAKVCH010000346.1 GCA_022447485.1 Polyangiaceae bacterium
TGGGAGGGCTCTCGATTCGTGGAAAGCACGGCTCCGGAAGGTTCTACTTCGCGCCTGGTTATTATCTCTTATGACAATCAGCAGGCCAAGGATTGGTGGACTGTTGTTGAGCCTCTTTTGAATCAATTGCCGGAGACTGTTGTCGAGTTATCTGCTTTGGGGAGCTGATTGCAATTTCGCCAAAGTGGGGATTTTCTGCGGCTTTTATGCAACCATATTGCATTTGCAATATGGTTGCATAAAGATGTATAAGCCTGCAAATGACTGATGAAAATCCAGCGTTCGCTTCTCGCGTCAGTGTTCTACAGGTGGAGGAAGGTGTCGAGCTCGCTCCCAAGTTTGATCGCGATGGCTTGTTGCCGGTCGTGACGACGGCTGCCAGTGACGGGGTGCTCTTGATGCTCGGCTACATGAACCTCGAAGCATTACAGAAAACAATTGCTACCCGAGAAGCTCATTATTTTTCGCGAAGTCGTCAAAAACTTTGGCGGAAGGGCGAGACCAGTGGGTTGGTACAGAAGGTGGTCGAGATAAGAGTTGACGATGATCAGGATGCGATCTGGCTACGTGTTGATGTGGTGGGTGATGTGAGTTGTCACGTCGGCTATCGCTCTTGTTTTTATCGTTCTGTGGAGCTTGAGAATGCAGAGGCTCCGGTCAAGCTGCGCTTTGTAGAAGATAGCAAGATGATGGATCCTGTTGCGGTTTATGGGGACCTACCCAATCCGACAAAACTCTAAAGACAGCTTGTCAGGGGAGAGGTGAGGGACGGACCTCGGATGAGAGCGATTTACTGATTGAAGCCAGATTTCTCGCTAGTTCGCGACAGGCTTCAGCGCGATGGTTTTCGGAATCACGCTGGTCCGGAGCCATCTCGCCGAAGCTGAGGGCTTGCCCGAGCGGCGTAAACCAAGAGTCGAACCCAAAGCCCAACTGCCCACGTGGCACTTCCCCGAAGCTACCCGGGAGAGAGGCCTCGACGGTGCAAAAATTCCAATCTTCGCTGGAGCGATAGGCTAAGCTGATCGCACAGTGGTAGGAACTTGATGCGGGCCCAGGTCTGCCTATCTGTCGAAGTCTCTGTTGGAGCTCTGCTGCTGCTTTGGCAAACCCACCAAGTCCTTGAGCAAAACGTGCAGTGCGAACGCCCGGTAGACCGTCGAGAGGATGAACCTCCATGCCACCGTCGTCAGCGAGAATGAGTCGAATAGAACTATCGGAGAGCACTGTCGAGGCAAAGCGAGTTTTGAGCTCGGCATTGTCTCGATAGGTTTCACCGGTCTCAGCAGGCTCAGCGAGGTTCACTTGTGTAGCGTCGATAACTTCCAAACCGCATTGTGCCAGCAACCAACGCCATTCCCGTAACTTGCCTTCATTGTGAGTAGCAATCAGGATTTTCTGTCCGCCCCACGGTTCGAAACCGCTTGCGAGCACATCACGGACGTTCCTCATCGCCAAATCTCCAAGTTAAGGACGGATCATTGACAGAAATTCTCGGCGAGTTGTTGAGTCTTCCCGAAAGCAGCCAAGCATACGGCTTGTGACCATCGTGACGCCAGGTTTATGAACGCCGCGAGTTGTCATGCACTGGTGTGCCGCTTCAATCACGACAGCTACTCCTAATGGCTCAAGCACTGATTGAATTGTATCTGCCACTTGAGCAGTTAGCTTTTCTTGAATTTGAAGGCGCTTCGCGTAGACATCAAGAACTCGTGCCAGTTTGCTATTCCCGACCACGCGATTTCTGGGAAGATAGGCGATATGGGCTTTCCCAATGATTGGAACCATGTGATGTTCGCAGTGGCTCTCAAGACGGATATCCTTGAGCAGCACCATCTCGTCATACTCAGCACACTCTTCGAATGTGCGATTGAGCATTTCGACGGGATCTTCCTGGTAGCCAGAAAAAAACTCTTCGTAGCTGCGAACCACCCGGTCTGGAGTTCCTATCAGACCTTCGCGAGCCGGAACATCCCCAGCCCATCTGATGAGGGTACGTACGGCTTCTTCTGCTTCATCGCGGGAAGGGCGTCTCTCAAGGTTGAGAGGAGAAGGTGAGGTTTTCGAGATTTGACTTTGTTTCATGGAGAGGTGCTCACACGACTGCTGCTCAGCGAGAGCTAGGCTATTTCGAGAAAGAATCAAATGACAGAATATTCAGCTCAGACAAGCGACACTGTGTTTCGCGAGAGTGCCTTCTGTTGGCACTGACGTGGTTGCGCGTTCACTCGAGGTCTTTCTTCTTATGCAACAAAACTGCAAAAGCAACATTATTGCAATAGTGATTACCTTGAAAGGTGATTTATCGCAAAGAAGCCGCTTTCCCGGCGTCTTTCCCAGGAGCTCGTGCACATGGGCAGCCTGAAATATTCAGCCAGCTGACGGCGGACGGCTTCTATTGGCGATTGAAACATCTTATGAACGGACAAGAATGAACAGGGCTTCGCTTTCGACAGCCACTGTGGTGAGCGATGAAGAATTCCTACGACCAAGTACCGTACCTCAGTCTCCCTTTCAAAAAGTCTCACCCCCAGAGGCTAGCGACGATTGCCAAGATGCTCGGCATGGCACCGGCAGAGATCAAGCACTGTTCTGTTCTCGAGCTTGGTTGTGCTGCGGGTGGCAATCTCATTCCAATCGCAGAACAAATGCCGGAGAGTCAGTTCTTTGGCATCGACTTCTCAAAAGTGCAGATTGCGGAGGGCCAAGAGACGATAAAAAAACTGGGACTAAAAAATATCATTCTTTCAGAAGAAGATGTTCTTCACTTCGATTCGCAGGGTAAAAAGTTTGACTATATCATCGCCCATGGCGTCTATTCATGGGTCCCCACTCAGGTTCAGAATAAAATACTAGAACTTTGCCGGAGGTGCTTAACACCCCAAGGAATCGCGTACATCTCCTACAATATTTACCCTGGCTGGCATGTCCGTGGTATGATTCGCGACCTGATGCTTTTCCGATCCAAGGGAAAAGATCTCACTACGGATGGATTGAAATTGGGGAAAGAAGCACTGCAGCTTTTAGCTCGAGCAGTCCCCAAAAATGAGCTGCACGGGCAAATCTTACGCCGGGAACAGTCTCTTCTGCAGGAGCAGGACGATTACTATATTTTCCATGAGTATCTAGAAGACTGCAACACTCCTCTTTATTTCCATCAATTTGTTGAACGAGCCGAGGCCCAAAAGCTTCAATATTTGGGCGAAAGTGATTTTGGCGTCACCGATATTGAAACCTTTCCTGAGGAGGTCCGCGTCATGTTGAACAGTACGGCGTCGAATAGGCTTGAGTTGGAGCAGTACATGGATTTTCTGCAGAACAAATCATTTCGACAGACGCTGCTTTGCCATGAAGATGTGCAGCTCGATCCAAAGAAGGTACTGTCCCGTCTAGGCAAGCTCTCCGCGCGTGCTTTGCTTCGACCGACCCAATCACCGGTCGACCTTAGTTCGCGAGACCCAGTTCAGTTTAAGGGAACGAAAGCCACCACGACCACGGTCGATCCCTTGATGAAGGCTGCTTTTCTCCTTCTAGCTGAATCCTGGCCGGCAGCGATTCCCGTGCGCGACCTGTTGGCAAAAGCGCAGTCTGCCCTCGCAAAACTAGGCTCATCACCAGATGAGATTCAGGTGAACGAAGCTTCTCGATTTCTTCAGCCCCTTCTTCGCTGTTTTGCAACCGAACAAATTGAGCTGTTCACTGGTTCTCAAGAGTTCGCCGTTTCGGTCCCTGAAAAACCGAGAATCACTGAATTGCTTAGGTTGCAGTTAGAACGCCAAGAGAGGGCGTGTAACCTGCGACATGAAGTTGTTCGCTTAGATGAGTTTCAGTCAACGTTATTAGTTCTTTGCGATGGAACGCGAGACTATTCAAGCCTTCTTCGGATCTTGATTGACATGGCACTCAATCAAAAGATTACGATTCGAAAGGATGGCGTGGTCCTGAGGGAGAGGCAGCCGATACAAGAGGAGCTCGGTCGACATCTGAAGAAGTGTCTTCAGTCGTTGACCGAGAAGGCGCTATTTTTAATGGAGTGACGAATTTTCTCTAATTCCGCTCTGGTGCGAATTTAAGCTTTCTTTCCTAAGTTGTTGTCTTCCAGACTAATAGTCATAGAGATGTTCCAGTCGATGGTTCTCTCCATGAAGAGATCGCAGAAACACACCCAGATCTTGCACAGGCACGAGAGCAACTTG
>JAKVCH010000347.1 GCA_022447485.1 Polyangiaceae bacterium
CCCTGGGCTCTGTCAGGGGAGATCCATCTGCTCTTGGAGAGGCTCAGCTGGCCTTTCTTTGAATTAAGGCAGGTAAATGAGTCGTTTCTTCCTGATCTTCTCGCCCAATCATAGATCTCACCTTGGATAATAGCGGACCATCGGTTATTTTACGACGCCATGACTGCGACTGAACCGTATCCACTTTTTGCTCGTGCTTTTCGTACTGAGCCGAGCGATATGGTTTATCTTCGGAGTCTCTTGGAGGCGAATAATGGCTTAGGGCTACTTGCTGCACGCAAAGGCGGTGAAGCTGTCATCTTTTGTACTGAAGATTTCAGAGAAGACTTGGAAGCGTTTCTAGAAGATCTGGCGAGCGAAATCGCAATCTATCCGTGGCCTGAGTGTGATATCCAAAGGTTAAGTGATGTCTACCGATGATGGTGGAGTAACACCTTCGCTTGATGAGCCCCGCAATACCCAGCTATGGCGGGAGTGGTTGCGTTCGATGGCGACCAACCCGGAGGCGGCTTTGGCCGCTGCGATTGCTTATCGTGAAATGGATGATGCGGGCCGTATGCGCTGGTTGGAGTCGCTGAGGACAGATGTCGACGAGCTGGACGTACCAGCTGTTGCTGTTTACGCCCCTCTTTTGGCAGTAGAATCGAACGAGGAGAGGCGAGACCTTCTCAAGCTTGGATTAAATGTGGATGAAGCATCGCTTCCTAGTCAGGAGCCGTGGGCCCTTGGAGCGAGGAGCGATCCAGAGAGTAAGTTGATCCTTTTGGTGATTCCCCTTTACCTCGATTTTGTGCAGATTTTGGCATGCACCATTCAGCGCGGTACTTTTTCTGCGGTACGCCATGACCCAATCGCTTTGGCGACCGCTGTTCCTGCGCCGAACGAGCTTTTTGACGGCGCACGTTTGGAGAGAGTTCCCTTGAAGTCTGCTCTCGATGATATAGCCAGCACGATTCTTTCTCATCGTCGAACGGGAGCAGCGATTCCCGATGCGCTGCATGTTGTGAGTGATCTTCTCACTCTCGATGGGTGTTAGTTGTAATTCTGTGATGAAACAGACAACCCGATTGACTCGACTCTTCGTGCTCTTGACTGCTCTCTTTTTGGGCGCATGTACCCAGCGCTACCAAAGCCCTGTCGCCGCGGAGGTAAAGAGCCAGGCTCTCAACGCTTCCTTTGGAGGTTTAGATGGCCAAGTTGTTCAACTGGCTCAGTTTCGGGGTCGGGTGACGGTTTTGCTCTTTTTTGCAACCTATGACCTTTCCTCTCAAATAGCGGCTCGACGCTTGGACGACTTTTATCATGCTCATCAGCCCAAGGTGAACGCGCTTGGCGTCGCGCTTGAAGCGCCTCGTAATGTCGAACTCGTTCGGGCGTTTGGTGAGTTTATTGAGATGGACTACCCGTTGGTGATGATGAGTCGCCAGGGTTCTGATATATTTTCCAAGGAGATATACTCTGTTCCTGCTTGGGTTATCCTGAAGCCTGACGGCTCAATTGCCGCCTCATTGACAGGGGCCCCCTCCCTAGAACTTCTAGAAAAGACAGTTCGTCAGGCGCATTAAGCGAGACGAAATTCAATTGCTCAGAGCAGTCGAGATGCTCTTGATAAAGTGATCGAGTTCTTCTCGATCATGGCATTCTGTCACGGCAATAAGGAGCTGGTTTGAATTTTCGGGTTCGTAGCGACCCAGAGGAAAGCCAGCGAGTATATTTTGAGCTTCGAGATCTTTGAGCAATCGCTCTAAAACGCTGGCTCCTTCATCGAACTGAATCACGAATTCATTGAAGGTGACGACGTCAGTCGCGGGCAGGCTGATCCCAGGAATCTTGGCCAGCGCTGCTTTTAGATATTCCGCTTTGGCGAGGCAATGTTCGGCAGCTTCAATGAAGCCCTGTTTGCCGAGCAAGGAGACTCGAATTGCAAAAGCCAGGGCGATTAAACCCTGATTCGTACAAATATTACTCGTCGCTCGTTCGCGTCGAATATGTTGCTCGCGCGTTGATAAGGTGAGCACCCAACCGCGCTTGCCCTTCTTGTCGACGGTTTCTCCAGCGACTCGTCCGGGAAGCTGCTGCAGGTACTTGCGTTCGTGGCGGCAGGCCAAGAGTCCGACCCCAGGGCCTCCAAATTGTGGGCTGCAAGCTAGGGGCTGCCCTTCTCCCGCAACGATGTCGGCGCCCAGAGCTCCTGGCGACTCGGCGAGGGCCAAGGCATAAGGTTCGACGACGCTGACTACAAGCAGAGAGCCATTCTCGTGACATTCATGGGCAAGCTCTCGTAAGTCGGAGAGAGGTCCCTTCCACGATGGGTAGCCAATCACTATGCACGCGACGTCCTTATCGAGACTGGCTCGGAGCTTGTCGAGTGAGGCGGTCCCGTTTTTCAGGGCATCGAAAACTTCGATTTCCGCCCCTTCGACACCCCTGAGATAAGTTTTGGCTGTCTCGCGGTACTCAGGATGAACGCATCCACTCATCACGACCTTTGGTCGACGGGTAAGCCTTCGAGCCATGAGCGCGGCTTCCGCTGTTGCGGATGCGCCGTCGTAAAGTGAGGCATTGGCCAGAGGAAGACCATAGAGCTCACTCACCATGGTTTGAAACTCCCAAATAGCGAGCAGGGTGCCTTGCGCTACTTCCGGCTGATAGGGGGTATAGGCGGTATAGAACTCGCTCCGCAGAAGAAGTTGGTCGACGGCGGGCGGAATATGGTGAGCATACATGCCAGCGCCTAAGAAAGATAACTGCTCTGCTCCCTGATTCTTTTTAGACAGCGCGGAAAGATGCTTCATCAGCTGAGCCTCTCCGAGTGCCGGATCTACGGCGAGCTCCCCCTGGAATTTTACTGCCGAAGGAACTGAATCGAAGAGCTCATCGATATTTCCCTTGCCTGCAGCTGCGAGCATTTCTTCGACTTCATCAGTTGTGTGCGGAAGGTATCTCATCATATTCCTTTGGAAAATTACCCCTCAACAATGACTCTGCGCAATTCTTCTTCCAGCACAATCAACCCTTTCGGAGTTGAATGCGTCATCGGGAAAACTCAGTGGTCTAAAGATTCAACGTGCGCTTGATAAGCGGAAGCATCGATGAGGTCGCTTTTTTCGCCACCGAAATTACTTGGCTCAATGACAATCATCCAACCCATCTCCCATGGGTCTTCATTTACCAGCTCTGGCTCATTTTCCAAAGACTCGTTCACTGAGACGACTTTGCCGCTCAGGGGAGCATAGAGGTCGCTCAAAGTTTTGACGCTTTCGATGGTTCCGAAAGCTTCTCCGGCTCTTACTTCATCCCCAACGCCGACATCTAAGCCGACTAGCGTGATATCTCCGAGTTGCTCGACTGCGAAAGCCGTAATTCCAATGGTGACCTGACCTTCGTCATCATCTTTTTTCGCCCACTCGTGATCTTTTGTGTAACGGCGGTCTTCGAGAGTTTGTACAGCAGTCATGAATCTCAGGGGGCCTTAGCCCGAGCCGGCTACCTTGGCCAGCCAAAAATCTGCCGGAACCCTACTCCTTCAGCGTCCTACTTGCTTCCCGCCCGACGATAGAACGGAGTCTTGATGACTTTGGCCTCAATTTTCTTACCGCGACAGTCTATTTGAAGAGAGGTTCCGTTCTCACGGTACTCTGGTGGCACAAAGGCAAGCCCGATTGAGCTGCCCAAGGTTGGCGATGGACTGCCGCTGGCGACGTGGCCAATGACTTCCCCCGAGTCATTGAGAACGTTGTAACCACTACGAGCGATTCCCCTGCCAACCATTTCGATCCCGACGAGGCAGCGAGTGAGAGTCTGAGCATTCTTCTCCTCGAGCGCTGCCCGACCAATGAAATCACCGGCATCAAGCTTGACCGTCCACCCTATTCCAGACTCAAAGGGGGTTGTTTCTTCGTTCAGCTCGTTTCCGTAAAGGGAAAGTCGCGCCTCTAGGCGCAGAGTATCTCGGGCTCCTAGCCCTACTGGCAAGAGACCATCTTGTTTACCTACCGTCAGGAGACTTTCCCAGAGTTTGGGCGCGTCCGACATGGGGACGAAAATTTCTACGCCGTCTTCGCCGGTATAGCCTGTGCGGGCGACCATGACTTCCATGCCGCATAGTGTGACGTTGCAAAAGAAGAAAGGACGCAGAGCGTTGATGACTTCAGCGGCTGTCCCGTCCAGTTTTTCCAGGATTTGAAATG
>JAKVCH010000348.1 GCA_022447485.1 Polyangiaceae bacterium
TTGTTTTCTTAGCAACGCTAATCAAGGCACAAGAACCTCCTCCATTTGAATGTTCGGAGTTATTGGAGGTCAAGTCTGTTACAGAAAGAAGTGAACCAGCTCCAGCTTGATGCTCTGAATTATTGAAGGTGATTTGACTAAAGCTAATCGTACCGTTGTTAACGAAATCATCGGTATTATTAATCTGAGCTCTACGACCTCCTCAGCGTCACAACGAGTCTCACGACCGATTTCTCGTCTGTTATTTTTTATGCAATGCTTTTGGATATTCCGGTCGCGTCGCAAGCCCATGAGCAGTTATTTCAGCCGAGCAATTTTTGCTTTGACTTTCACGCTGATTTTCCCGGACCGATTAACTCGACCAATCATGTCTCCGAGTTCATGAAACTTCTGAGGAATAGCGATACCGGAGAAAAATACCGTCAATTTAAAGCATTCCATCTCGGGAGTTGTGACGGACAAAGCAGAGAAAGAGTGACGACTCTGATTGAAAGCCTTGTTGCGGAGACGCACTCGGCTTGAAAGCATGAATCGAACAAGTCGTGCCTGATGTAGATAAATACCACTTTAAACTAGCGTGAGCCTGATTCGGAATTAAGAGTGATGAAAAATATAGCTGTTATATTGTGCGGTGGAAAAGGTGTCCGGTTTGGCTCTGATGTCCCAAAGCAATTTTTAAAGGTTGCTGGGAAAATGGTCGTGGAGCACACGATTGATGTTTTTGAGAGAAGCGCCTTCATTGACGAAATATGTGTCGTCTCGAACGAAGAATATATTTACAAGATCGAGGAGATCATCATTGCTGCCGGTTATAAGAAGGTCAAAAAAGTCCTGACCGGCGGTCAGGAGCGGTACGATTCTAGCCTGTCCGCGATCCGTTCCTACCGAGAAGAATGCAATCTCATTTTTCATGATGCAGTGCGCCCGTTGGTTAGTGAACGAATTATTCAAGACACGGTTCAGGCGCTTGAAAAGTATAATGCTGTTGATGTTGCGGTGCGTTCGACTGATACAATTATTCAAGTGGAAAATGACTTCATCACTGATATTCCCGATCGCAATAAGTTATGCAATGGGCAGACTCCTCAGGGGTTTAAAAGATCTGTCATCGAGCGAGCTTATGAGATTGCCTTGAAGGATTCGATGTTCCGCGCGACCGACGATTGTGGAGTCGTCAAGAAATACTTACCTGTAGAAGAGATATTTGTTGTTGAAGGGGAACAACAGAATATTAAGTTGACCACCAAAGAAGACCTCTATCTTCTCGATAAGCTATTTCAGGTACAGTCGGCAGACCTCTCCAAGCAATATAGTGAGGATGATGTCTTTGATGCTTTTCGCAATAAAGTGGTTGTCATCTTCGGTGGTAGCTACGGTATTGGCAAAGATATTGCCGACGAGTTGCGTCGTTATACCAAGAGTGTCCATTCGTTTTCGCGGAGTGAAACGGGAACCGACATCAGCAAGTACACGGATGTGCAGAAGGCTCTGACTGGGGTTTATTCGGAAACGGGAAAAATTGACTTTATCATCAACACGGCTGCTTTATTAAAAAAGCAACCGCTTAATAGTATGACGATTGAAGAAATAGGTAGCTTGGTGAACGTCAACTACCTGGGCACACTTCATCTATTAAATTGCGCGTATCCCTACTTGAAAGAGTCGCGAGGCCAAGTGCTTCTGTATACCTCAAGCTCTTATACGCGAGGCCGTGCCATGTATTCGGTCTATTCGTCAACAAAATCCGCCCTGGTCAATCTTACTCAGGCACTGGCGGAAGAGTGGTTTGAAGATGGAATCAAGATCAATTGCATGAACCCTGAAAGAACGAAAACGCCCATGAGGGTCAGCAATTTCGGAGTCGAGCCAGAAGAAACCCTACTGAGCTCGAAGCATGTTGCTCAGAAGTCGATTATGGCCCTACTCAGTGGCGTGACCGGGAATGTGTTCGATGTGAAGGTTGGTCGATAAGGCTTACGTTTTGCTGTGCGAGCTCGGCTGGAGCGTTTTCAACACCCTGTGCTTCGGTCGAAGATTCACGCCGTCAGCCTTAAGTTGTTGTCTTCCAGACTAATAGTCGTAGAGATGTTCCAGTCGATGGGTCTCTCCATGAAGAGAGCGCAGAAATACACCCAGATCTTGCACAGGCACGAGAGCAACTTGTCGTTCTTTACCTTCCCAGGTTGCAAGAGCGTCGTCTTCGCTCTCGGGCGCAAGAGCGTGCAGGCTCTTGGCTGAAGCGAGAGGCTGACGATAGAGTAGCCTAGCGTGGCTTGGCGGGGCGGAGTGCTTATCGCTGATCAGGCTTACGGCTATCGCTCCCCCTCCTGAAATTGTGGTGAAATTGGCCCCGGCTTCCGCCAGCTCTTGCATCCGCAGTGAGAAAGCACTCCAGCGGGGCACACTCAAAGTACTGGTCTTGAGTAAAGGGTCGCGCGCCTGAAGTACTCGCACGTCTTTGATGGAGGCAATGCTGCGTTTCTTGGGCAAGGACGCCTCGACCTCAATCTCTTCAACGGCAGGAGGCATAGACTCCGTGAGTTTCTCCAAGACCCTGGCGTAGAGAGCCTTGAGAGTGAACTCGATCTTAAAAATGGTTTTCCGCTCGAAACGTCGCAGGGAACTATCCCTGTTCTGTGAGTCGAGCTGATCAATTTTCTCCACCCAAGGGTAAAAGGAGAACCTATACCAAGGCTGATCGAGGATAAATTCACCGTAGCTGCGATGAGCATCGGCAATCAGCCGAGCCTCATCGCTCCCTTGTTCGTCGCCCGTGTGTTGAAATAGGGCGCCGAGAGTGGATTCATAGAGTGATTTTGTCAGGTATTCTACTGCGGTACTTGGGCCGATGACGCTGAGGATTTCCTCGTACTCAGTATCCTTTGGATAAGGTTGAGCCAGGGTTCGAGCACGCTTTTCGTGGGAATAGTATTGTGTGAGAGCATCTGCCCACGAATAGTCCGTAGAAGAACCACCTCGCCGTAGAAATTCCGCGTAGTGACGAGGTTGAAAGACAAGGTACCACTCTGGAATGCTTAGATAGGTACGTGCTTCGTGGGATCGAAGCCGTGGTGTATCGAGGGTGAGTTGGGAGTCCTGCTGATTAGTCTTCTGTGTTCGGCTTTGACTCGCTGTACTGCTCCGTGGTCGGTAGTATGCTCCCCAAAGTGCTCCGCGAAACCGATAGGCTGGATCGAATTTCTTCTTCAATCTGAAAAGCTCGGGCGCGCGGGGGTAAGCCTGAAGAAACTGTTCCCGGGAGGCATGAACCTGATAAGGCAAATACCAAGCTCCCTGCATTTCAATCAGCAGGTCCGCCATCTCTTTCGTCCAGCGACGTACCGCTTCAGCTCCCTCTTCCGTAGTTGGTTGCCGATAGTAGACAACGTAGGCGAAGACTTCCTCTGGAGCCCAGCTGAGTAGGGTATCAGGATCTGACTTGGCATGGCGAAGCGACACATTGATGATTTCAGCCTCGTGCTTGCGAAAGATCGCAGCCATCTTTGGTACGAACGCCGTAAATTTATCGACGGGTACAAAATACTCTTGCAGCACATAGGTGTGGTCTTCTCGCGAAGATGGTTCGAGTTCGGCAACGTCGTAGCTAGCTTCGTGATTGCGGGTGGTGATTGGTGAGCTCGCGTAAGCGATCGGCTCCATGATATGCTGTCGAAGCTTTGCGCCTCCGGGCCAGGTGAGGCTCGCTTCGAGTAAGCGTGCCGTCCAAGCGTATTCTTCATCTCGGGGAATCAAACGTTCCTGATTCGTGAGCTCGGCGTCTGTTTTTTGCCAAACCACGGCGCGCAGAGTGTCATATTGGGGCGGGTGGAGGTCGGCGTTGTAAAAAGTGGCCAGAGTATTCTTTTGGATATTCGACGAGAAGAATTCAGGGTGGTCGCTTGTCGGCATGACCTTGGTGATTCTCTGCACAGGGTGGTTCTCTGTGAGTCGCAGCGTGGCCTCGGAGATAACCCCTAGACCCCCGTAGCCCCCAATCGCTCCAAAGAAGAGTTCTGAATTTTTCTTTCGGTCAGCGTCGACAACTTTCCCGTTGGCAAGTACGAGGCGTATGTTTTCTACGGAATGAACAATAGGTCCTCGCTCTCGATAGCGCCCATGGGCATTGACGCTCAACGAGCCGCCGACGCTAAAGTTGGCATAAGTCTG
>JAKVCH010000349.1 GCA_022447485.1 Polyangiaceae bacterium
CGCTCCTTTTTGTTTAGTCAGTCACGACTATCAAGAAAAGCCCCACTTCAATTATGGTAACCGCTGTGCACAAAAGCTTTGGGAACTGCCCTGGGACCAGTTCGTGGGTTTACCCAGCCAAGCTTCGGCTGCACCTGAAGATCGAGCTGAGCGCTCAACTCTGCTTTCCCAGGTTCGTAGAAACGGATGGGCCAAGGGCTACAGAGGGCTGCGAACCAGCGCGGGCGGTCGCCAATTTTGGATAGAGAATGTCACTGTCTGGAATCTCTACGATATTCAGGAAAATTTTCGTGGGCAGGCCGCAATTTATCGAGACTGGAACCATATTTCTGAAGAATAAAACTGGCTTGCGGCTTTCGAGTTGTTCTGGCCAATGATAGGCCCCTCTCGTGGAATACGATGTTATTGGTATTGGGAATGCAATTGTCGACGTTTTGGCTTCGGCAAAAGACGAATTTATCGCCGCTGAAGGTCTGAGCAAGGGCAGTATGACTCTGATCGATGCCCAGCGAGCGGATAATCTCTACGCCAAGATGGATGCTGGAAAGGAAGTCTCGGGCGGCTCGGTCGCGAATAGTTGCGCCGGAATTGTCTCCTTGGGCGGCACGGCTCGCTACATCGGTCGCGTCGCCAACGACTCCCTCGGGTCAAGTTTCGAACAAGATATCAATCAGGCGGGAGTCCAATTCTCGGCCCGTTCGGTGGACAAAACTGGTCTACCCACCGCCCGCTGCTTAATTCTTGTTTCACCGGACGCCCAAAGAACAATGAGCACTTTTCTTGGAGCGTGTGTTGAGCTCGGACCAGAAGATATCAACGAAACCGACATCGCTAGTGCCAAGGTCACCTACCTCGAGGGCTATCTCTGGGATCCACCAAAGGCCAAGGAAGCAATGCTCAAGGCCGCACGAGCAGCCCAAGAGGCAGGAAAGAAAGTGGCGCTTTCGCTCTCGGATGCTTTTTGTGTCGACCGCCATCGAGAATCATTTCAAGAGCTGATAGATGCCCATGTCGACATTCTTTTCGCCAACGAAGACGAAGCTCTGGCTCTCACCCAGAAGAACAAATTGGACGATGCTCTGGCAGACCTACAGGGGCGATGTGAACTGATAGCAATTACACGCGGAGCTCAGGGCTCGACCGTGCTTTGTGGTGACGAGCGAATTGAAGTTGCGGCAGCCAAAGTCGATGAAGTTGTCGATACGACAGGAGCAGGCGACCTTTACGCAGCCGGTTTTCTCTTTGGCTATGCAAGGGGTGAGTCTCCCAAAACATGCGCTCATTACGGCGGATTGGCTGCAGCTGAAATCATTTCACACTTCGGAGCTCGACCCGAGGTGAAGTTGAAAACACTCTTACCTTGATTTTAGCTTTCCTTTTCCAAAGGAACTCCAGGTAAATTCCGGCGGGCACGATGACGATCAAAATCGAATGGCGAGCACTCAACGTCCCGCTTGGTGTAAGAAACAGCCAAGAGGAATTCCTTGAGCGAGAAATTTTCCTGCTCTGCATCACTCCAAAGCATCAGAGTTTTCAAGGTCGCTCATTTTTAGCCGAGGCGGCACCGCTGCCTAATTATGGGCAAAAGGCAGATAATCGCGAATTGGTGCTCGCAGCCTACCAGGAGCTACTCGATCGGTACTTAGCCTTCCTCGAAGACCTGCTTCTCTTGCCCGCAAAACAAGCGCTCGAGGAGCTCCGACTCTTGGAAAAGCTGCGCCCCCTATCTCGAGCCGCCCAGTGTAGTATCGAAGCAGCTCTTCTCTCAGCCATCGCCTTCAAACACAGAACGACGAGACAAGACCTCCTGAGACAATTCTTTCAGACGAAACCAGAAAAGATATCTGGTCCACCATTCGATAAGGCTTGTCGCCTCGTCTCGACGCAAGCCGAACTGCAAGAGGCATCTGCGCTTGGCGTGAATCACTTCAAGCTAAAGCTCCTGGGTCCTCAACAAGAGCAAAGGCAGAGTCTCAAAGAACTCATGAAGTCTAGGCCCGATGCGTACTATCGCATCGATGCCAATTCCTGCTTAAAGGCAACTGAACTCAAAGAGTTAGCGAACGAACTACAAGACTTTCGTATTGAGTTTTGGGAGGACCCCCTCGCTGAGTCTCCTGGCACGTCTGACCAGGAACAAGCTCAACTTTTTCTTCCACTTGCTCTCGATGAACCTCTCGCTCATCTCGAACCCCAGGCAAAGCAGATTAAGCCCTACGATGCATCGTTTCTGATCATCAAGCCCATGGTCCAGGGCTCTATCCATCGCATGCGCTCCTGGTCACAGGTCGCCGATCAACTCGACCAACGGCTCGTGCTGAGTCACTTTCTCGACGGGCCCTTGTCAAGGAGCTACGCCAACGACCTGCACTGCTCCCTTCCGAAAACCCTCTCCCCTCCAGGTCTCGGTGACCACAAAGGCTCAAAAGCACTTCTCGAGAGCAGTCTGGAGGCTGTTGCGTCTGCCTGGGGTAAAGACCTCGAAACCTACCTGCGCGAAGGCCCCTAAAGCACTGCGAGTTGTGCCGTTCCAATATTTTGAGCGACAACGGCATCAAAATCCGAGGGAATTTCTGCGGGCCAAGGAACCGGCAGAACGGGCATCTCCAGCAATTGATCCTCTAAGCTTTGAATCCGCTCAGGTGCGCCGAAGAGGACAATACCATCAAAGACCTGGAGAAAGAGATTCAAACTCTTGAGGATTTCTTCAGAGCTTGACGCCTCACGGAGAAAAAGTGCCAGGGGCAAGCGAGACTCCCACTTTATCAACTGACGACGGATCTCTCTCACATTCGGTCGAATCGCTTGCCCTTCCGCCACCTTCCTTAAGACAACTGCCCAGTAGTACCCCTCACGCACAATTCGACCGACTCCGCCGGCAATAGCATCAGCGGCATCATCCTGGCGCTCCCCGTCGGAGTCCAGCGCCTGCTCTAGCTTGGGCGAGGATTCAGCTGTTCTCTGCCAAAGCTGATGCAACTCCAGCTCAGCCACAGCATGACCCGAAAAGCTTAATTGCACTCGCTCACCAACTTGATCATCGACTTCCTGCTTTGCGACGTCCTCTGGGGCAGAGAGAAGGATGGGGGTCTGCCATGGTAGACCGCATTCCAAGCGCGAGCCATTCTCAACCCGCCGAGCTTCTCTCCGAGTCATAAACCCATGCATGGGGCTCAAAAATCCACCGGCCAACGCTTGCGTTAAAACATATTCGTCTCTCGACAACTCCCGGCTAGGACCGTCCAAAAGGACCTTGCCCCCAGGGATATCAGAAATCTCTCCTCCAAAAGGAGTTGTGAGGGTCGTCTTAGCACTCTGAGAAGGTTGAAGAAAACCAGCATCTTGCAAATATTGAATGATCTTGCGCGCGCAATCCTGCGGTGATTCACGATCCGTGGCTAGATGAATATCAGGATTGATAGGCGCCTCGTAAGGGTCATCAACGCCGGTGAAGTTCTTAATCTCTCCAGCCAAGGCTCTCTTATACAGCCCTTTTGGGTCTCTTTCCGAAAGAACCTCGAGCGGACACTCACAATAGACCTCAATGAAGTTTTCGCACTGCGCTCGTACACCATCGCGAACGCTTCTGTAGGGACTGATGGCGGCGGTAATCGCACAGGAACCGGTCCGAGCAACCATACGCGCTACGTAACCGATTCTCTCGACGTTACGGTCCCGATCCTCCCGACTAAAACCCAAGCCCCAAGACAAATTCTTGCGCACCTCATCACCATCGAGACATTCACCGTGGACACCGGCGCGCCGAATCTCTTCCGTCAGAATAGAAGCTAATGTGCTTTTGCCTGATCCGCTGAGGCCAGTGAACCATACGATAAACCCTTGGGTCATGGAGAAAACCTACACAAAAAGCATCAACCGGTACAGCCGACAGGCGTTTCCCCAAGGCTTTTTTTGAGCTAGAGCAGGTATATGGCCGACGACGTCCATTCCAAGCTCACAGAAGAGATTCGCCAACATCTTCCCCAAAGCGATCTTCCTACGATTGAGATCGTCACGGCTGTAGCCGGTCTACTCGCGACCGTCGCATCAGCGGACCGTAGGCTTGAGGTGATTGAAAAGCAGCAGCTCTTGGCCAAGTTAGAACTAATACAAGGGCTCCGTGGCGCTCCCGCCCAGGCGATCCTCCAGTTTTTGGAAGCGAACC
>JAKVCH010000035.1 GCA_022447485.1 Polyangiaceae bacterium
GGCCTCACGGCGCTCTTAAAACAAGAAGAGTGGGCCTCTCTCGTTGAGGGGTATTTGGAAGAAGTCGCACCTCATTGTCGCTTCTTGGGGCGAGTCGGTGAAAGACTACCCGAATTTCTCAAGACGAAATCCAATCTTCCTTATGGTCAGATCTGCGAAGAATTGGCGTCGCTTGATTGGGCCTACTTGGATGTATTTGATGAAGAAGACGCCCCACCTCTCGACGCAGAAAAGCTGTTGTCAGTGCCCGCCGACTGCTGGCCTCAAGTAAAATTAGTCGTCAACCCAGCCCTGCGAATACTCGAGCTAGAGTATCCCAGTGCTGATTTTCGCCGCCAACTCCTCCAAGAAGGCTTTCAAAACACTCTGCCAGAGCCCATCGCTCCTTATTTTTTGGTTATCTACAGGCGGCAGGGAAAACTCTGGGATAAAAGCCTCTCTCGTCCAGCAGGCATCTTTTTGCAAAGGCTTCAACAAGGTGATGAGCTAGCTGTCGCGTGCCAGAACGTTGTCGAGCAATGTCCTGAAGCAGAGCAAAGCTTAGAAGATCAACTTTCTGAGTGGATGCAGCTTTGGGGTACGCTCGAATGGATCGTTGACCTCAAGTATGAGCTTGAGCGCTGAAAGAGCTCGCTTCTCTGACTCACTTTTCCGAATCATCTGGGAACTTGCAAGCCCCAGGAATCTCACCAGTTTTTTGCCAACTCAATAGCCTGCTGGCAGGTCGTCGTCGCTGGTACCCGCTGGAGACGAAAGTAACTCTTCTCAGGTACAGGATCTGTCGCAACACTCGTCTTTAAAGCGATATTCGAGGCTCCTAAAACTTTAATTTCACTCACAAACCCTATCTGTCCAAAAAAACCATCTCCGCGGCGATACCCGTCGAACCAACTTTTAATTCTCTGGGTAAAAAATAGTTTTCCCGACACAATCCCTTTGACGTAGGCCGTGACCCCAGGGTTGCCATCTTGGTCATGGTCAATCACCCGCTCATCATCTTTTTTCGACGGGAGGCTTCCCCAATTGGGCCAACGTAATTTTGCTCCTAGCAAAATCGTCTCCTTGCCTTGATGAAGTTCAATTCGCCCTCTTCTTTTTCTCAGGCGTGCATCCAGGTGAACGGTCGGCATTGCCTTTTTAAAGCTTTCTTTAATTGTTGTCTGAAGAACTTTTGAATCACTGTCCAAGGTCATCAAACAGGTACGACCGTCTCCTTTCAGACGCTTTGTACGGTGGCGCACCTGATGCAGACTCACAACGCGTGAATGATTGACAACCTCTGTCACCAGTAAGTTGATGGCCACAGTCGACTGTTGAAGCAAGATGTACGTTCCAGAATAGTCCTCGTCCGCCTCGCTCGGACTAACCCCAAGACAACCGAGAACAAAACAGCTCACTGCTAAGCGCCTTCCCCAATGACTCCTCACTTTACCTACCCACTCCCTTCTCACTCAATACTCCCTCGCGGCGTTTTCACGCTGAAAAGCCAAATTCTTGCTGATAACCGTGAAAAGCCTCTCTGATACGCTGGGGCTCAAGCCCAAATTCCTCCGCCGTATAGCGATGTTTTCCCGGAGTATCTTTTGCTTGATTCCCGGCGCTCAGGCGAAGCCCCACCCTTTCTCTTGAGTCTGGACTGCGCTGCAGGCCCAGCTCCTGATAGATACGATCCAATGTCTCCTCAGGCGACGCTGCTAGGTCGGGGAGGCGGACATCGATGAAACGGCTCCTCTCATGGCGAGCACGTTCAGCGAATGCGCGTTCAAATCCCTTTTTGTAATAGTTCATCCAAAACGCACCCACTTCAGCACCATCTACACCTGAAAAAAACTTCGTTGCTGTCACAGCAGTCAAACCACAGGTGGAAGGAAGCGTGGAAGTCATCGAACGATGGGTCCACAAGATGCGAGCATCCGGAAAACTCTTCAGCAGCTCAGGTAAATACCAAATATGCAACGGGCACTTCAGCACCCACGGGCGCGGACTCGACTGCGGCTCAAGCTGACGATCTTGCCAAGCTAAGATTTGATACTGACGGCGCAAGTCGTCGTACGCACTCTGCAGGTCCTGTTCAAGCAACCAATCAGCGTAGGAATAGCCAAGAAAAGAAATATACTCCGTCATGGATAGGGCGGAGTTTTCTAACAAGAAGTGACATTCTTCTGGACCGTCAACGACGACGTCGTGAACGTCTGCCTGATCAGGCATGATGAACTGATTCAAGGCAAAAATCCCTTTCGCCAAACGACGTCTGCGCCTGCGATCTTGAGCCACATTTCTCTGACGACTGATTGGGAAGGAGAGTTCCCAGGTGGTCGGTTGGCGAAACTGTCGATCTTCGCAGAGTAAGTTATGAAGATGAGTCGTGCCAGTTCGATAGCCTCCTACTATGAAAATCGGATCAGCGAATGGCTCATCCATAATTTCGGGGTGCTGCTTCAATAGCTCCACCTGGCGCAAGCGATTGCAAGCATGCCAATGGAGAAAAACCCGGTAGGCAAAGCGCCCGGTCAAGGTCATCTTCTTTCTCTCGGCCGCTGCTTCTGTCATGCGCTTGAGACGCATCAAATAAGTCGAATCACCCCAATCGTTCAAACCTGTCTTTCTTTCGGCGAGACGCTGGACAACAGAGATGTCCAGCGAAATGAGCCGAAGCGGAAAGTAGCGAGCAACACCATCCAAAATGCGCAGGAGAAGTGGCGGAGTCCTTCGTTGTAAAAGCATGATTCAAAAAAAGCTAGGGAAGAGTCAAACGAAGGCTGGGTTATTATTTTTTCGGCGATGAGACGAGATTCTCTCGGAATTTTTCAACTCTCGCGAGAATCAGCCGAAAGTCGGTCCGCGAAGAGCTGTCGTTCTTGTGCAGAAAGCGGCACGACTCGAAATTTCTGTTATGGAGTGGCCGTCGTGGAGAACACCTCAGCCTCACCGCTTCTGCGTAGCATGCTACGCCATGCACTCAATGCTTCGCTCTATCTTGGGGGTTTAGCTCTGTTTTGGCATCTCGTCCGAAGCTCAGGGGTGGGGAGTGAGTTAAATTTCGAATTTTCTCCAGTCCTTGCGCTCCTCTTGCTCGCTGTATCCACCCTCCCCTCGTACTTTGATGCAAAAGCCTGGCAAGTCACGGCCGCTGGCTTAGGAGCCGGTGCAAAGAAAATACCGCTAGCACCCTTAATCTGGCTACGAATTGCCGGAGAAGGAGTCACCAACGGAGTCCCCGGTGGGTTGGTTTTTGGAGAGACCTACAAGGCCGTCAAACTCAATGAATGGTTCGCTGCTCGTCCGAGCGATACGACGCCTGGTTTGATTCTGATGAAGTTGGGACTGGGGTACTCTCAAGCCCTCTTTATACTCATGGGCATGGCTCTCGGCTATTCCCGTATTGCAGCCGAATCAGAAGTAGCTTTCGGCTTTGCGGGAGTGCAATGGATTGTCCTTGCTCTCTTAGTCGCCATGTGTGCTTTCATGGGCATTGCGTTGGTTCTTTTTTACTTAGGCAGGCCCTTTGCTCGAGTGATTTCCGTGCTGAACCTCTTGCCCCAGAAGAGCGTAAAAGAATGGGTCGAGCGGCAACAACTCAAGGTCAAAACCCTTGACGAAAACTGTAGTGCGTTGATCAAAGGGCACCCGCGAGAACTGCTCATGATCATGTTCTGGCTGATGATGCGCTGGTTTTCCATGGTCGGGGAAAACCTGATTATCCTTGCCGGACTGCAGCTCCTTCCCTCATCTCCTCTCGATGCCCTTTTGGTGGCATTTGTGATCGAATCCTTAGGGTCGATGTTTCGCTTGATTTTCTTTCTTGTGCCCTCAGGCATCGGCGGGCAAGACGCTAGCTACTTTGCGCTTTTTCAACTTTATGGTTGGAGTGCACCGATTACGGGCGCCTATATTGTCGTGAAGCGCCTCAAAGAACTCTTTTGGATCGCTGCAGGATTCGTACTGATCTTCGTCACTCGTTTTTTCTCTGTGCAGCTTTCCGACGCCACCGCGCTACCTGAAGAAGAATTAGAGAGAACTTCACCTTGAATCATCGATTAGCCGTCATCTGTCTCGCTACTGCCCTGAGTGGACTCAACTTCTTCGCTTGCTCAGAAAACGGCTCAGAAAAACCAAGCGAGGCGAAAACCCCAGCCTGCGAAAAGTTGTTCGGGTTACCAAATCAAAACTCAGGAGTAGACGAAAGCCTTTGTGAGCCCCAATGCAGTACCTGCGCTAACGAGACGACCTTTCGCTATCAGGACTATACGTCGAACGACCTGAGCCAACTTCGAGGCGCAACCCTCCTCAACCCCGGCGAATTACTCCAAGAAGATCCCTTCGCAAATCCAGAAAACTTTCCCAGAGAAGAAGAGAAGTTCTGCGCGATCCTTGTACAGACCGAAGATTCATACGAGCTCAAAACCTTCGACTCCGAGGAAGAGGCAAAGTTAGCCGGTGCCCAAATTACACACCACGGCGCCTGCGGCGCCTGTTCGTCTCTGCAAGACTTAGCCACTTATATCGAATGGGATGACCTCACGGGACCTGTGCGTCAGTGCGGCATTACAAATTTCGGAGGCTCCATAGCAGAGATTGCAGAATGCATTTCGGCCCTCGGATTCACGCCGATTTGCTCAGAAATTTGGGCCTACAATACTCAGCACACGCGCAATGTCTGTCTGCAAGAATGTCTCGACGCGCTAGACGCCCCGTACCTTCTCGAAGATGGTTCGCTGAATCCGTGTATTCAATGCGATGAAGAGAAGAGTGGTCCCGTGTTTAAAGCGGTCTCGGGCCGTACGCGGAGAAATTCGGGTCTCCCTACCGCCCTATGCCGTCCCTGCGAGAGCATTGCGCCCGTGCATCATGTTTATGAGTTCAGCGACTAGAAATATTCGCAAAGGTAGGCGGAAGCATCGTCGACCCGTACCTCAAAGGCGCTCTCTCCCGGCACTTCAAAGTAAGTACCAGCAGGAAAACGAGAGAACTCTTCTGCAGCGGGTAACTTCACAAATAGGACACCGCTGACAACAGTCATCCTCTCTGGGGCCGCGGTGTCAAAGCGGTAGGTGCCTGGAGCGATCGCCCCGACCGATGCCCGTAAGCCATTCCGTTCAAAACCCACACTCTGCACTTGATCATCGAAATAGCTATTTTGCTTCAGCATTTGCGTGGCTTAGCGCAACGAGCGCAGCAGCGATAGGTTCTGCTGCCGATATTTCGAGAGACCGCTCATGCATCAAAAGGTGACCTCAGAGTGGATTCGTCAGAAGCCGTTCAAAGAAAGCCAATCCGGTCAACAACGAAGCCACCGACTTCAGAGGAATTGAGCTGCAGCTGCAAAGTGCAGGTATCATCGCTCTCAAAAGCGGCTTGAATATTGGCTGGTACGACGACCTCAAAATGATTGAACTCGTCGAGAAACATATTCTCCAAAACCAATATTCCGCCAATAGAAACAAGGGATAAACCTGATGTGCTGCAGCTTACCCTGAGCTCGGCAGTACCCTGCCACCAAGGATTCACGGTAGGCTGCGGAACATAAATATCTATTCCCATGACGCCGCTCACCGAAGGCAACTCAGTGGTCGAAAAGCTTCGGCTGTTCACCGTCGTCCAGCCATCCGTCTGCACGAGAAGAGCTTGATCACCGTCGCTCACGGGTGAGGAAACAAGCTCAAGGGTGGCACTGCTCGTCCAGTCGCCCGTACCTTCGAAGTTCAAAAGCTCGTTTGTGTCGACAGGAATCCCCAAGCTCCCCTCTTGGTGCATGATGGTTCGCTCAGTCATCACCCCGGCAAAACGTAAATAATCAAGATGATGATTGGCATTCGCCTGATAATTTGAGTTGGTTTTGAAAGCGAATTGATAATTAGGATTATCCCCGAGGAGAATTTCTTGGACACCAGCAGGTAGGTCAAATGTCAATGTATTCCAGGCGCCAGGGAGCATTGAACTCATATTCATTTGTCCCAAGGACGTTGCTGTTCCCGTTGGGGTTCTCAAGAGCATTTCAATACTCCACCAGCCTTGACCATTTGATGGAAAGTAGAGGTCAACCTCAAGCTGAGTTCCAACTCGAGCTAAATCGGCCGTATTAAAGCTAGGGCTATAGAGCCAGCGTGTCGAAGCCGGTATCTTCATCGACTCATCACCAGCTGTCGCCCGTAGGTCGGTGAAACTCGCTGGAGCAACACCGTAACCAAAGGAAAGTCCGCTCGAACTTTCCACCCAGCCAACCGAGCTTTCGATGGGCAGTAGTTCCTCCAACTCCCGCAACTCGTCCATCACGAGGCACCACGGAATTAAGCGCTCATCTCCCAAAGCGCAGACGTCTGCTGTCGGAAGACTTTGTTGAAATCCCGGTGAGAAACCCAAAAACTCGCCCTCTGGAATCGCGCTTCCACTCGGTGCAACAAATTCATAAGCGATTTCTGGCGCAAGGTAAAAGTCTGTATTCGTCGCGCCTCCACTCGTTCCAAAGGAGACAATCTCAGGAAACAACAGGTCAATCGCAACTCCTTCTTGTGGGTAAGCTGTCGCCGCGGGCACCATAAAAGCAAATGGCACGCCATTCTTATCGACGTAATGCCGCGTATCCGTGGAAGCATCATCGTATTGCCCTCGAAAGTCATGAGCTAAACTGGTGCCAGGATAGGGGGTTAAGTGGACTTCAAGTTGGTCCCCGTCATCCCTTTCGCGAAAGAGAAAGATATCAAAGGGGGCCTGGGAGGTATCAATCAGCTGTGGTGCGCAAAAATTGAAGATAAATCGGTATTCGACGGCTTCCTCAATCGCTTCGCCAGGTCTCGTGTTGATCAACTCACTTCCTGTGAATTCATCATTTGTCCCCGGCACCAATGTATAGGTCGCCAGTTCTTCAGTCGCCCATGGGACCAAAATCATCGACTCTTCAATCGAAGCATGGGCTTGAGCCTGATTCATGTAAGCGCGAACGACTTTTCTCTCGACAGGTAAAGAAAAACCAATTTGGTTCCTATGCCGCGCACCGGAAGCAATCACCTTCAGGTGAATCATCACGCCCAGGGCTTGCCCCTCTGCGTTTAGACTCACTACCTGATGCACAGCGATGACCGCATCATTAAAGTCGTAGTCACCCTGAGTGGGGTAGAGGTCCTCCGCCATGAAATGAGCAAAGCCACCTTCATTGGGATAATGGAGAAAACCCACAGGAACTTGCGGCGCTGCGAGGGCCGATAGAGGCACGAAAAGAAGCAGGAGAGTCATCACAAAGAGGAAGACTCCGCGTTGCAGGACAGCGCTCATTGGCTCTCTCCGTTCACCGACACTCGCCTGATTTCTTGCCCATTTCCATCTTGGATAATCCAATCCTTTTGACCCCGGAGCGCCGGTAGTTTCAACTCTGTGCCGCGAGGGGGGCGCCCACGAAAAACCACCTCGCCAGTATCGCGAAGAATCACCAGCTCTTGCCCCTCCTCGGCGAAGGAAAGAGATGAAGCAACGGTGAACTTCCAATCAAGATCGACCGGAATCTCCGCTTCAGAAAGTGATGTCTCGGGTTGCCCGTCGACCGGTCGCGACAGCGAGCAAGAGAGCGCCCCGCAGACTAGAGCGATGACGGCGAAGAAATAGCTTCGTGGCGATAACATACATCGGCTAAACGGATTCTACCCCGAATTGCTGAGAGCTGTGCCATTTCGAGAATCGGCAAGAAGGTCTTTAGGGCGAAGACAACACTTTTTTCACAGGAGGCAGAACCCAGCTGTCATCCAACAAAGAAGGAGGTGTCTGGTTGGGCCAATACAGCCTCAACATCAAGATGAACTGTTCTGAAGGCGCAGGAAGCCAATTCGACTCTTTCTCCGTCCCAGGGGACTGATGCTGGAAGTAGAGATCGACCGAGCCGTCTTCATTCTTCTTCAATGAGTCCCGGGAGCTCAAAGTATAGCGGTTCAGCTGATTTTCGCTGAAGAAGTAGTCTTGATCGTACATCGTCAAAGACCAAAAAGCCTTTGCTGGCGGCAATTCGCCCGGCTCAAAATGCAGTACATACTGATATTGGCCGTTGTAGGGTTGCCCAGAGCTATCCACTTCAGAAAAAGGGTAGATCGCATCTTGAGGACGGTTTGCCCCCAAGCCAACATAGGTCACGAATGCTCGCTGTAAGTAGTCGACACCATAGCGTCCCGTCTCCTTCGTCAGCACCCAGCCATTTTGGACCTGCACGCCACTTTTCTTATGAGCCAATAGCTTCGCCAAGGCCGCGGCTGGTGCTCCGCTCAACAACTTTTTCTCCTCGGGCAAGTAGGTCGCCCAGTTGAAGGAACCTGGGCGAATGCCAATTCTACTCATGGTCTCCAGCATGCCGTGATCTTCTGTCTTCGGAGGATTCTTGACCATCAGCTGCGTCATGAGGGTGAAGAATTCTTGAGCGCTCAGAGCATTGACTTGATCCCTGACGGCTCTCTTCATATCGATAGAAGCATCGACCCTAGCCTCAGGCGCTTGATACTCCTTTCCATAGCTACTCAGGGGAACTATCGTCACGCCATCTTGGTATTGATGTGCCTTTTGATAATCCTCATCGGTGCCTGTGCAATACACGCGCCCGAGCACCCAAACCAAGTCTGTCGGCGAAGTGTAATGAGTAACTCCACTCGGCACCTCACCCTCCCATTCAGCAGTGCTAATCAAGTAGTTCTGCGCAGCATTGCCGGTTGTGCGGCTCCCTGGCACTTCAAAGACTTCGGTATAACCATCGAGAAGAGGAAAGAGATTATAGCGACCCTCGGAAGCAGGTATGCTCAGCACCCAGGGCTCTTTCTCGACTGACATCCACCCTAGAACATAGAGAGTGTCGGCATTGGGTGCAGTAACATCTCGAAATTGCGCATCCGGGTACTTCCTCAATCGGGCAAATTCACCCATGGGAGCCCGGGTCGCTCCAGCCTTTTGGACATTGGTCATGACTCGGCGAGTCATCTCCATCGTGACGAGAGGGTAGCCGAAAAGATAGCTGGATACCGCAATCGCCCTGACTTCTTCAGCACTCGTGCCTTCTGCTACGGGGCTCGTGGTCTCTTGAGGCGCAGAAGCACTTGAACTCAGCTGCTGCCCCTGGGACTTGGGGTTACATGCCACGAATAGGAGGCAACCTAACACCAGACCCCATTGAGGAATCATCGCTCTTCTTAGTCTCAGCATTCTCTCTCCTTGATTTAATGCAACGACAACTGGAGAGCTCCACAACGAGCTTCCCCTCCGAAAAACGGCCCATCTCTCGGGAGAATTAGTGCTTATCGAGTTTACGCCCAAGGTCAGGACGAGAGCAGAAAGGAAAAACGGAGCCTTCAAAATGCGAAAAGGCCCCGCGAGAGGGCCTTTTTCATAGCTGAATATTTTGCCTTCAACCGCCGACAGCGATTTTCTTCATGGCAACCATATAACCTCTTAGTTGTTGACCAACTACCTCAACTGGGTGCTGACTCGTTGCCGCATCAACCGCCAGGAGCTTCTGATTGTCGACACCATTGTCGCCCTCTGCATTGAACTTCTTACCGATAATGTCGGTCTCCACTGTCTTCATGAAGTCTGCCAATAAGGGTACGCACGCATAGCTGAATAGGTAGCAGCCATATTCTGCCGTATCACTGATGACCTTATTCATCTCGTAGAGCTTCTTCCGCGCGATCAGGTTCGCAATCAACGGAACTTCATGCAGAGATTCATAATAAGCACTCTCGTCTTTCATGCCGACATTCGTCATTGCTTCAAAAGCTAACTCAACGCCTGCCTTCACCATCGCGACCATCAATGTGCCGTGATCAAAGTACTCTTGCTCAGAGATTTCTTGAGAACTGGCTGCCTGCTTCTCAAAATTTGTTTCAAGAGTCGCTTCTCGCCAGCCTAGTAGGTTCTTATCGTCGTTATCCCAGTCCTCCATCATCGTCTGAGAGAAATGACCCGTAATGATGTCGTCCTGATGCTTATTATAAAGATCGCGCATAATGACCTTTAATTCCTCGGACAACTCAAAAGCCTTGATCTTCGATGGGTTATCCAGTCGATTCATCATTCCGGAGACGCCACCGTGCTTCAGAGCTTCGGTGATCGTCTCCCAGCCGTACTGCATCAGTTTAGAGGCGTAACCAGGCTCGATGCCTTTTTCGACCATTTTATCGAAACACAAAACCGAACCTGTTTGCAGCATACCGCAGAGAATTGTTTGCTCGCCCATCAGATCGCTCTTTACCTCGGCAACGAATGAGCTTTCCAAGACACCGGCTCGATGTCCACCAGTTGCTGCGGCATAAGCCTTGGCAATCTCAAGACCATCTCCCTGAGGATCGTTCTCTGGATGAACGGCAATCAATGTGGGAACGCCGAAGTTCCGCTTATACTCTTCTCGTACCTCTGTTCCGGGGCACTTAGGCGCAACCATTACGACCGTAAGATCTGGACGAATCTGCATTCCTTCTTCAACGATGTTGAACCCATGAGAATAGGCGAGCGTTGCTCCCTTTTTCATCAATGGCATGACAGCTTCCACAACAGCTGAGTGCTGCTTATCTGGTGTGAGGTTCAGAACCAGATCGGCGCTGGGAATTAACTCTTGATAGGTGCCGACGGCAAACCCGTTCTCGGTAGCATTCTTCCATGACTGACGCTTCTCTGAGATAGCGGCATCACGGAGGGCGTAGGCGACATCACATCCTGAGTCGCGCATATTCAGGCCTTGATTCAAACCCTGGGCGCCACACCCAATAATCACAACCTTCTTGCCAAGAATCTTGTCGACACCTTTGTCGAATTCACTGCGATCCATGAAGCGGCAACGCCCCAATTGGTCTAATTTGTCAGCCATCTTCAAAGTGTTGAAATAGTTATTCCGTGCCATTGTCTTTTCCTGATTCGAACTAGAGCCCTTGCTGGGCTTTCGGTTGAGGCTTCAGCTGCAGTTCCGCCTCCGAAGCGCAGCGAGGCTAACCCCTCCACCTTGTTGCGCCAATTGATATTTATGCGCATATATGTTGAAAAAAACGCAACGCATAGATCGCCATGTTCGTACGCTGAAATCAACTTGAGGTGAAACTCATCGCCGAACTTGACGCTGACCAGCTCTCAGTGATAACTGAACACATGAACAGTTTTGGTCAAGAAAACGTCAATTACGAAAGCGATCCTCTGCTTTCGCACGTCATTCAAGAACAGGAATACCGCCTGGATGCCGGGAAAGAAGGAACCGCACTGTGTCTTTCTGAGAGAAAAGTAGGCACTTGGGATTGGTCGTTGATCGGTGAAGCAAAGTGGGATCGCACAACCCTTCGCTGTAAAAGCCTCCCCCGACCAATCACGGAAGAACTCTCTCGGGCCTTGCGGGAACTGAACCAGGCCTAGCCTCGTCATTCATCAGCAACGCCAACCTGGAGGACTCTCTGCGGCAGAGTCGCATGGAGCACGGCCAAGCTGGAGCACGGCCAAGCTGGAGCAAGGGTCCACCAAAGATTTAAAAACCAACTTTGCGCATCACGAATCGAGGCAAACGACGAATGATGAACATCACCCAACGCCACATGCCTGGCGCGTAGACAACGGCTTTCTTTTTCTCCAGTGCTCGCCGCACATCAGCTGCCACCGCTTCTGGATCCCCGGCAAAGGGCGGCTCCTTGAGACCGGTCGTCATACCTGTCCTGACAAAGCCTGGCTTCACGCAAAGCGTGATGAGTCCTTGGTCCCGATATTTATGGTCAAGACCTTCGAGATAAGCACTGAGTCCAGCCTTGCTTGCGCCATACAGCACAACGGGTTTACGGCCCCGGTCCCCAGCGACGGAACTAAAGACGCAAAGGGCACCTCCACCTTGCGCCAAGAGAAGAGAGCGAGCCTGCTCACAGAACGTCACCGTCAACGCGAAATTGACCGTCAATAGCCTTTGGGTGAGGTCGAGATCTGCCTCCAACTTTTCTTGAGTTGCAAAGAGCCCTGCTGTGACAATGATGGCATCAATCGTGCCAAGGCCGTCCTGAGCCGCTTGCAGTGCCGGAGCAAAAGAGGCCGGGTCCTCCAGGTCGCAATAGGCAGAGCCGACCTTGGCGTCGCCACCCGCTCGCTCCTTGAAATCAGTCGCAGTCTTCGCCAGCTCCTCAAGCGAGCGTCCCAGCAAAAAAAGTTCCGCTCCTTCTCCGGCGAATTGACGACCCAATTCCCGGCCCATTCCACGAGTGGCACCCAATAAAACGATTCGTTTCATAATTCTATTTTCTTAAACAAGCGCTCGCTCTGCTCAGAGCGAATCGTCCCCTCAGGATCCCAGCGCTCTTTAATCTTCAAGAAAGCTGGCAAACGAGTCTCCATCTGCTGAAAGTCTTCGGCTGTCGATAGACCATCTTTCGTGAGATAGATACGTCCCGCACTTGCCTTCACCGTGGCGTTCAACGACTGAATCACCCGAGGGGTTCGCTGATTGATGGGAATATCGAGGGCCAACGACATGCCCGGACAGGGAAAGCTCAAAATACCATCGCCTTCAGAACCACAGTCTTTGATAACCGTCAAAAAAGAAGCCGTCCCTGCCTTGGCTAAGGTTTCGATCATATCTCGGATCCCCTGTGAGCCGGATTCGCTGGGAATCACAGATTGATGTTGGGTTACCCCTGCTGAGCCGTAGAGGCGATTCCAGTGCAAGATACTGTCGAGGGGATAAAAGTACTTATCAGGATCGACGATCCCCGACTTTTTCTTGGGGATATGCGTATAGTAAACCGCCCGGTTGAAAAGACCAATCGTTAGACGATTAAGAGCACCTGAGGGTAGGGTAATCGGCATGGTCATAGCCTTTCTCGGTGGAGGCGCACCGGCATTTGCCTCTTCTGGCGTCGCCCAACGCCCCACAAAGAGGATCCCTCTGCCCATGGACTTTCCCCGCGCAACGGTGTCAACCCAAGCAACCGTCATGGGCCACTCTTTTCCTTTTTCTTTCAACTTGTCTAACAACTCATCAAGACAAGAGATACGGTAGCTTTCCGTATAAATCCAAGGCGAAGGGATCTTTTCCATTTGGAACTCCACCTCCAACAGATGCCCGGGCAAGCCCATGCCGCCAATGCTTGCGAGAAAGAGGTCAGCAGACTCCTCACGGGAACACTCGACGACATCTCCTTTGCCCGTGCGAATTTTCAGGGCTCGAACATGCCGACCAAAAGTACCACTCACATGATGGTTCTTTCCGTGCACGTCTGATGCCACCATTCCTCCGACCGTGACGAACTTTGTCCCCGGCGTCACCGGCGTGAACCAATGACGGGAGAGGTAGAGTCGATTCAGCTCAGCAAGACAAAGCCCTGCTTCGACACGAATCACTCCTGTCTGATCATCAAATGCCAAGATGCGATCCGCTAAGGTCGTTCCGAGAGCAGCTTGATCGCCTTCAGCCGGTAAAGACGAATCGCCGTAGGAACGACCGAGCCCACGACTCAAATGATAATCCTGAGAAGCTTGCTCTAAATTCTCAGAGCGTATTTCTCGACCAGGAAGATAGGTTCTTCCCCAGCCAGAAAGTCCTGATTTTTGGTCTTGTCGTGCACCGGAAATGGCCATTGCTGTCTCTTTAGCCGGAATTGATCAAGATGAAAGTCAGGGGTTTTATCTGTCTCTTTTCATGAGCCAACTTGGCGAAGTCGAAGAAGCGACAATGAGTTCCCCGGAGGACGGGCAGGACGAATGTTGCAAAAGATTCAACATTGACTCAAAAGAGTGTAATATTTGCAACATGGACCAAAGGGATCTCAGAGCGTTCGAGGGACTCGCCACAAGCTTGCACTTCGCCCGGGCTTCCAAGGAATTAGGCATGAGCCCCTCTGCCCTTACCCGTCGAATACAAGGCATCGAGGAGGAGTTAGGCACGATGCTCCTGCTACGAGATCGCCGCCAGCTTGGGCTAACTCAAGCTGGACGACGCTTCCTCCAGTATTGCCGAGCTGAACAAGCTCTCTTCGATGAGCTGAAAGCAGACCTTAAACACGAAGAAGAAACCCCGAGCGGCGAATTGAAAATCGCCTGCACGGTCACTGCTTGCCATAGTATCTTGCCTCGGCTCTTAGCCGACTTTCGCCAGAAGTACCCGAGGGTGACGATTCAACTGATCACCCAGGACGCCGCCCGCTCTCTGGAGCAACTTGAGGAATCAGAGGTCGACCTTGCCGTGATTCCGTCGGATGGCGCAATCGAAGAGATTGCCGAGCGTCGCCTGGGCTTCACCGAGTTTTCGCTGATCGCACCGACCTTTCCCGCATTCGATACCGCAGAGTCGCTCAAGAAATTACCCTTCATCGCACCAGCCGGAGGGCTGGAAAGAATACGCTTGGACGAATGGCTTGCTCAAATGGGTATCGAGGCTGCGATTGGAGCAGAAGTGAGAGGCAATGAAGGGATCATCGCGCTCGTGAGTTTAGGCGGAGGCGTAGCTCTCGTTCCAGAACTTGTTCTGAATAGCTCCCCTCTGCGGAGCAAAGTGAGAATTCTCGGGGCGGCGCAATTGCCCCCTGGTTACGCTATCTCTCTCTGCGCTCTGAAGCGCAGCCTCAAGCGACGCTTGGTCGAGCTCTTCTGGAATTCCGCTGGTTCCTTTCAAGAGCCCCAGCCTAGTCTATCGCCCAACCTCAAGATTCCCGCTCGCGTCGAGCCTGAGCACCAATAACGATTAAAACTTAGAGCTAAAGCCTTC
>JAKVCH010000350.1 GCA_022447485.1 Polyangiaceae bacterium
AAGTTAAAAATACACCGGGTGCAAACTGAAAACGAGGGCCGTGAAGAGGTCAAGCGTCTCGCACCGCTTTCTCTCATGGTTCAAGAGGGTGGATTTGACTCGGTATTGAGGCGCTCGATCTTTGGAGGCCCAGCCCTTCTCGAGGCACGCAAAAGACGAGGCGCAACCCTTATTTATCGAGCAGCAGAACCACCCGTCGGCTTTGCTTGGCGAAGAGTCACAGAAAACCTCACAGAATTCCTTCCGCCCATCAGTGATGTCGAAAGAGTCCAAGTACTCGGTGACCTTGCAAAGTCCGCCCGCGGAAATAAAGACTTCTTCTTCTTGATGGTCGTCGCCTCTTTAATCGCCATTGCGGGATTACTCGCCAATAGTACTGCAGTCGTCATCGGCGCTATGCTCGTTGCGCCGCTGATGCAACCGATCGTTGGTCTCGCCATGGGCGTCGCAGTAGGAAGCCCGGCTCGCCTGCGTCGAAGCGCCAGGGCTGTGAGTCGCGGAGCGGCAACGGCTATTGCTGTCGCTCTCGTTGTCTCCCTACTCTTTCCGATCCATGACCCTCCGCCCGAAGTGCTCGCCCGGACCAGCCCTAATCTCCTCGACTTGCTCGTCGCTCTCGCTGCTGGCGCGGCCGCAAGCTACGCCGCTGCAAGAAAGTCAATCTCTGGTGCCCTCCCAGGGGTGGCCATCAGCGTGGCACTTGTACCGCCTCTCTGTGTTGTTGGCTTTGGTATTGCTACAGGTGAGTGGTGGATTGCCCGAGGGTCCTTGCTGCTTTTCTTGACCAACTTAGCCAGCATTATCCTGGTAAGTAGCTCTCTGTTCATGCTCTTTGGGTTTCGCCCAACCCAAGAAAAACGATCCCGCGCCGTTCGTTGGGGTCTCGGGGCATCGATCCTCGGGCTCATCTTCATCACCATACCTCTCGCTCTCACGACCTACAGCTCCTTCGAAAGTCGCTTGATTGAATGGCGCCTCCATCAAGCCCAGGCTCACCTTTCTACCGATCCAGCTATTGAAGTCGAAGAACTCGACGTGGTGCACAAGGAAGGTACATTCACCGCCCATGTTCATCTCTTAAGTGCCCAGGCTCCGAGCACTGACGCTCTCCAACGAATAGAAAGACAGATTCAAGAAAAGGCAAAAGCGCCGATCAAAGTGGAGTTCCGGGTCGTTCAAGGCTCACATTTCCGCTAATTCCTCGCCCTGAAAGTCAACTTTGGCTTGAGAGAAAGGCTGACCTATAGTGGATAAGCCATGCTCGACTTGAGGACACGCACTTCGCTCTTTTGTGCCCTGCTCGCCCTGGCCATCGCAGCCTCTCTCCTATTACGTCGCCAAGTGCCGCGACCCCGACGCCTCGTGGCAGCGTTGGCTGGGAATCTAGGGCTCTGGTACCTCGCACAATGGCTCTACCTCTATATACAAGATGACTTTTGGGCGCGCGCCACCGCCATCTTAGCAGTGCCTCTTCCTCATATAGCCTTAAATCTCTTCGAGGCCCTGATACCCGAACCAGGTCGACGTTCGCGCTTACCCTATATATCTCTCTTTTTGATGGTCCCAGTCGCTGGGGCTGTTCTCTTTTTGCCCAACGTACAATGGTCGCGAGCCCTCGTATTCACCTACACTTTGGGCTTTCTCATCGCGGGTTTGACCTCACTCTGGCGCCGAAGTCCACTTTCTCAGTCGCGAGGGACTCGGCGTCGCCTGAGGTTTTTGGTCTCCACAGGATCCCTCGCCGCACTAGCGTCGATGGCGGACTTTCTTTGGTTTTTGGACTTGCCCGTCCCCCCTCTTGGAGCAGTCCTATCCATACTTTTTCTATTCGTTCTGAGTGAATCCCTGATTCGACGGCGCTTCGTCGACATTTACGATATTGCCAGCCAGGTTATCTTGGCAACCCTGCTCTCAGGCATTTTGGCGGCCGTCTTTTACTTATTCTTCGCCCTCTTCGGTACCTTCGACACCATGTACCTCACAGCCTTCCTGGCTACCTTTGTGATTTTGGTACTCTTCGAGCCACTCAGAGAAAAAGTAAGCGCAGCAATTCACAGAATCTTCTTTCGCGAGCGAGTCGACTTAGAAAGGCTTTTACGAGACTTACGACGCGAACTTGCGCCGATTCTAGAGATTGAGCAACTGGCTGAGACAACAATGCGCTCTATCGAGGCCTCTCGCCGCGCCACCGGTGCTGCACTCTATGTCCGATCCGTCACAGGTACGGCTTTTGAAAGGATCGCCAGTTTCGGCCCGACGAGTCCCCAGGAGATTGAATCGGCACAGCTCCGACCTATCCTCCTCGAACTCAAATCAAGTAAAAGTCTTGTTCTCGAACGACTCGAATTAAACGAGTTCGAATATCTCAACCGACCGACAATCAGCACAACATCTCTCGCTCGGCTCCTAACAGCACGAGAGGTACTCGGACCGTACCGACATGGTGTCATCTGCGGGTTAGAGCAGGATTCCGCTCATCTTGACGGTATGCTCATGTTTGTCGATGACCGGTCTGTCGACGCCTATTCAATTGACGAGGTCTCCCTGCTCGAAGATATCGCCTCCCAAGTCGCGATGGCGTTGGGAAATACCCGTCAACACCGCCATCTACAAGCGAAAGATCGTCTTGCTGCGCTCGGACAAATGGCAACCGGTTTGGCTCATGAAGTCAAAAACCCTCTGGGAGCCATTCAAGGAGCCGCTCAGCTACTCGAAGCCGACCTCCCCCCCAACCTTGGTAGCGGAGACTTTGTGCAAATCATTCTCGAAGAAGTCGCTCGACTTGACCGCATCGTTGGCTCCGTTCTCGACTATGCTCGACCAGCTTCGAGCAAACCACAGCTGATTGACATCTCAGAAAACCTGGAGCGCGTGCGCAAATTATTCGAAGCAAGTCATGGCCCAACGAATCTGGTGGTTCTCCCCATTTCCTCTGGTTTGAAAGTCCGGGCTGACGCGGAGCTCCTACGACAAGTCCTGCTCAACTTGGTAAGAAATGCGCAACAAGCCAGCGGCCCCGATGGTCAAATTCGTCTTGCTGTCAGAGAGTTCAATGATGAGGAGAGCTCCTCCAACGGCCAAGAATTGGTCGCTATTGACGTCAGCGATGACGGTCCAGGAATTGCCCCAGAAGTAAAAGAAAACCTGTTTGTGCCCTTTGTCACGACAAAGTCCGCAGGCACTGGTCTGGGGCTAGCCATTTCGCAGCGCATTGTGGAGGAAATGCTGGGGAAACTGGTAATTAGCGCCACCAGCGATGCTGGTACGACATTCAGCATTCTCTTGCCGAGAAGAGAATAGGCGTTTGCCCAGCGGCTGCTCAAAAAAATGCCCCGTCTTACTCGAAGTTCTGCGAAGAATGATGATGGGAGGCTCTTCCCCTCTCGCTAGAAATGCCGAACGATCGTAAGCTCCCGTCGTGGCCCACCGGCAAAGTCCTCCACAAGAAGGTGAGAGTAATGCGGCTCGTAACACCGCCTCGCTGAATCCAGCTCCAACACCAGCCCGTAAAGCTGGTATCGGAGAGGGAACAGCAATCGCTCAAGGGCGCTTTATCATCCATGAAGAGCTCGGCTTTGGCAGCAGTGCAACCGTCTATAGGGCCCATGACCTAAAAAATCGCCTCGATGTCGCGCTGAAAATTTTTCACCAAGCCGGGGCTGAAGGGCTTCGTAGCGTCAAAAGAGAAGTCCGGTTTTTACGCGACTTAGATCACCCCACATTCGTGCGGATACATGAGCTTTTCTTGAGTCATTTGCCCCCATTCTTTTCTATGAGTTTAGAGAAGGGTCAGCCGCTTTCCGCTGCACTCAGGGATGGCGCACCAATCAACAAGGTTTGTGAGGAAATCACAACGGGCCTGATTTGCCTCCACGATAATGGTCGGATTCACGCCGACCTTAAGCCAGAAAATATTTTGGTCACTCAACAAGGCGACGTAAAGCTCCTTGACTTTGGCTCGGCGATCCTTCTGAACAAAAAACAAAAGGCCCCCCAGCGGGTCGGCACCACAAAGTACTGGGCGCCAGAAATACCTCAAGGGAACTTGCCATCGCCCGAAAGCGATGCCTACGCATTGGGAGCGATTCTCTTTGATGCAATTTGTCTGAATCAGCACTTCCTCCAAATTCCTCAAGAAAGGCGGTTCCAGGAAAA
>JAKVCH010000351.1 GCA_022447485.1 Polyangiaceae bacterium
GCGCGTGGGTGTTCCCAAAACAGGTGCCGCTCTCCAGGCAGGTATCGATGGGATGGCAGACTTGATCGATGGCTTGCTTGCCGCAGGAGTGAAAGTCGAGCCCGCCACGAGCTCCGCTGAGCAAGCCACCTCCGACGAGAAAAAGACCGTCTGCATCAGTGGTAAATTACCAAGCGGCAAAAAGAAGAACGACTATGCAGCCGGGCTGGAATCAGCTGGCTATGAGCTCGTCAGTCTGGTCAATCAAAGTCTTGATTACTTGGTGCTTGCCGACCCGAGCTCCACTAGCTCGAAGGCTCAAAAGGCACGAAAGCTGGACATCCGCATTATTTCTGAAGAAGACTTAATGAGCCTCATTCAAGGCCAGAAAGACCTTTCGGAAAGCTAGGCCTGCAAGCTAATGCGGCTTAACTTGGGCCCGACGAGCCGTTTCTTCTGCAACCAATCGGCGTAAAAGAATCAAATGACCTCCCAGAGCCAGGGGAGCAAGTAAGGTCGGCAGCCAGATAAAAGGAAAGAAGCTCACCCAGATATTGGGTGCATCGAGAGAGAGCTGTTGAAAGGGCGTGGGGCGACTCAAAACCGATAGCACGATGACATTCACGAAAAGCACAAGCCCGATGCTATTGAATACGCGGAAGATGCGGAGGGGGACGGAGACACGGTAGGCGATGAGAGAGAGAACCAGCGCGAAGACTCCTGTGAGGATATCGTAATTACTTCCCGAGTACGTCAACAATTGGGGCACGACACCAAGGGTGGCACCCCAATGCATGAGTAGCTCCAAGGGTAAGCGAAAAATATGAAACGCCACCAAAGCCCAGAGCGGCAGGCCCGCGGCCAACCGAAGACCAAAGTTACTGAACGAAAAGTAGAGAACAGCGCAAAAGGCCGCCAGCATGAAGAGCATCAGCGGGGGCGGCATGCTGGCAGCAGTGAAAACTTGGCAACCAGCCAACACGCCACAGATCAAAAGCCAGACGCCTACGAGCAAGAGAAATTTTCTTGCAACGGCAGCGCCCAAGACAGGATGGCTCCGTGCGGCAACCAAAACCCCTTTTGCTACCGCTACCACAACGACGAGCGTAAGAAGGACAAACAATCCGCTCAGACTGAAAGGAGCTCCCGGGAACATGGCGAGACTCTAAACCCCTTCCTGGCAAATAGACAACTCTGCCAGGAACGCTCAGAATTGATTTCAGGAAATTTTTCGGACCTGCACTTCGCACTTGCGCTCATACCCTCAGGCGGCCACCTTAGAGTGGTGGTGAGAAATAAATTGAACTTTCCGAAAGTGCTCAGCATCCGCCTCTGCCTGCTGCTCCTCCTGATGCCGGCGCTCGCCCTGGCGGCCAGCTCCTACCAGCATGCCGAAGAGCGCAGCGTACCGAAAGCGCCCCAGGACGTTTTGAAGGTCTTAGTCGCTTACGATAAAACTTGCGATAAAGGCTGCGCCTACAAGGCGCCCCACGTCAAAGAAACCAAGCGCCTGGCGTACAAGAACGGTAAGACCCATTGGTACACCTGGCAATTCGTCGACCACAGCCTCAAGTCGATCAAGTACTTCAGCGAGGTCTCTCTTCAGGGCGACCCCACCGGCAGCTATCAACTCATTGTTCGACAGCTCAACGATAGCGATAAGCCGCTGATCGCAACCTTAGAGAAGAAAAGCGGCCTCCGTCACGCGCCTTCTCTGGATTCTGTGCTGACCGTGACAAGCGTGAAAGCGAAAGCCTCTGGTTCGACTGTCGATATCTCGACCAAAATTCAGGCGAGCGGAATGATGACCATGTTTGGCAGCGCAATACGTTCCAGCATGAAAAAAGGTGTCGAAGCGACCTTTAATAATTTGAATAAGTGAATTCGCGCACCCGCAGCGCTCGTCTATTGCAAGACGCGCTGGGCTTTCCTCGTCTATTGCAAGACGCGCTGAGCTTTCATGAGGCGCTCTCCTTCGTCGGCAAGCACACGACCTTCGAGAGATAGCTCGAGGAAGAGAATATAGTCGTTCTTGTCTTTGATCTTTCTGCGAGCTTCGCCCAAAACTACCAAGGAAGAATCCGCCTGTAAATCGTAGCGGCGAATCAAGCTCGTCATTTGAGCGGAGAGTGTCGCGAGGCGTCGTTGAATATCGTCCAAAGTCATTGGTCTTCTTTTACCATCTCTGCGCGCGCCCGCGGCCTCAAGACGCTTTTCCCTGAGAGGCAGACGCTTGTTTTTCGTCGGAGCCCGCTGGAAGTTGGGCATGGGCAAGCAACCCTTGATTTTCTCTCGGCAGGGGTCGTTTCTGGCCGTGATCGTCGATGGCGACATAGACGAAATTTGCCGAGGTCACATTCAAACGCTGGTGCTCATCATCTCTTAAGATCGGGTTGACCCAAATTTGTAGTTCAATCGTCACGCTCGTCGTCCCGGAGCGCACGACCCGACCATGACAGCAAACAACATCCCCCACTTGGACAGGCCGGTGAAAAACGATTTGATCCACGGCGACGGTCACGGTGCGTCCTTGGCTGACTTTTTTCGCCAGGATTCCGCCTGCAAGGTCCATCTGACTCATGATCCAGCCGCCAAAAATATCACCATTGGCGTTTGTATCGGCCGGCATCGCCACCGTTCGCAGCAGTAGCTGGGAGTTCGTTAGTTGCTCCGACATGCTCCAGCCCTAGCATCAGAAGAATGAAAAAAGAATCATCCCACGGAATCTCGGCGGACCTCGTCAATTCTCACTTCACGCTGCTGGGCCGCGCTCAAATAGGCGGCATCCAAGAATGCTTGGACCGTCAACGCCTGCTCGAGACTCACGGACGGAGAAATTCCATCGCGGATCACATTTCGAAACTCCTCAAAGCGAGAGACTGGTCCCTTCTCCGCGCTGGGTCGCCGGCTTTCTTGACCACTTTCAGACCAGCGCAGAACACCGCTCTGCCCCCAGACTTCTAGCTCCGCTTCAGGTTCAACCCTGGGCGGGGCCGCCCAACTAAACTCGAATTGCGCAACCACGCCCGACTGCATTCGCACCTGAAGACTGGCGAAATCTTCCACGTCAAATGGCAAATCCGATTGAGAGGACGCTCCCCAAGAGCCACCACCTTCACCGCGCGGGCCGTATTCGGCGCTTATACTTGCGGCAACGCTCTTGACTTCAAAGTCGTTCAAAATCCAAAGAGCCACATCGAGAAAATGAACCCCGAGGTCACATAAAACTCCGCCTCCAGAAAGTCGACGGCAGCCAAACCAGCTGCCCAATGTCGGGATTCCAGATCTTCGGTGACACCAAGCTCTGAGCCGATACACTTTTCCAACCTCGCCTTGAGCGATTTTTTCTCGCATCGAAAAAGCCTCGGGCGTGAAGCGCTGATTCATGGCGAGTACCACTTCGCGACCGCTTTCTCTAACCACACGGCTCACGGCGACAGCTTCAGAGTAATTCATGGCAAAAGGCTTTTCCAAAAGCACATGCCAACCATTTCTGCATGCTGCCTGGGCCAAGCTTGCATGTAAAAAATTGGGCGTAGCAATGTAGACAGCATCACAGGCATGCTGCGGGACATCCGCCATCGAATCGACAACGAGAGTTACGCCAAAGCGACTTCCGAGCTCGTCCCGCCTCGGTGAGGGGCGATTCACTAAAACGACGACTTCGACCCCTTCAAGCACAGAGATCTCATTCAAGGCCTGCTCAGCAATACTACCTGCCCCAAACACGCCGAGGCGTACCCTCTCTTTGCTTGTCTTCTCTCCCATGTCCCAGCTCTTAGCATGAGTTTTGATGAGGCTAACGAAGAGATCGGAAGACCGGCCCCCCAGCTCTTGTTTTTTCGAGCACGACGATGCATGGCCTAACTATGGCATTGGAAATCGAAAGGAAATTTCTCGTCCTCCATGAAAATTTTCTTGAAGGTCACCAGGGGACTCTCTTGCGGCAAGGTTATATTCGCACAGAAAATACAACCACCGTCCGAGTAAGAACAGCGGGCTCGAAGGGCTTTCTCTGCTTAAAGGGGCCAACGAAAAACCTGACGCGCCTGGAATACGAGTACGAAGTGCCCCTACAGGACGCCACCGAAATGCTGGCCACGCTCTGCGATTTACCTTTGATAGAAAAGACCCGGTACCGAATCGAAGTCGATGGTATGCTTTGGGAGGT
>JAKVCH010000352.1 GCA_022447485.1 Polyangiaceae bacterium
CACCGGAGGAGATGAGCGTCATGAGTACCCCTTCTTCGAGGGATATCCCGTAAGAGGCAGTAATCTTCGCCAGCATGCCAATCTGGATGGGAATCAATACGGCAGAGTCTGAAAAAGGAATTGGAGTGGCTCCAGCGGCGGCGGCGGCTGTGGCAGCTGCCACGACGGCGGCGCGCGCCTCTCTTCGCTTCAAGTCGCGGCTCACAGTTTGGGCGGCAGCAAAAGCCTGATGTTGTGCCTCGGGTACTAGCTCCATGGTGAGTTCGACCAAATCGGTCAAGCCCATGGCCGGGAGCTCATGTCCATCGTCCAAAACTTCGTCGAGAGCTCTGACGCGCAGAACGTTCCGTGCGGCCGGCATCAGTCGCTCTACTTCCTTCTTGAACCCCGCATCTTGACGGGACTTTGTAATAATGACGGCCGTCGGAACACCCAAGTTTTCCAGCATCTCACAGAGCTCGGTTTCAGCCTCTTCGACCCGTCGACTGTCTTCTGACAAGCACAACCAAGCAGCATGAATGGCTTCATTCGACCCATCTGCCTGATGGCGTCGCTTAATTTCAGTCTGGAGTTCCTTCCTCACCCGTCCGCGATCAGCTTGTTCGAGGCCCCGAGTATCTATCACCCTGAGGGGAATCCCCTTCTTAGAGATTTCCCGGGTCCCTTCCGTAATGGGACGTCCGTGGCCAGTTTTGGCAAAGTCACCTCCGAAAACCGAATTAATCAAGGTGCTTTTGCCAACACCGGTTTTACCAGCGATGAGAATATTGACTCGTCCCCGTGCTCTTAGCGCATCCTCCAGTCTCTCACGAACCTGAGCACTCAGCTGATCATTCAACAACATATAACCTCCCGGGAATCAGAAGAAGGACTAAGAGCAATGGGGGGTCTCCGACCAACAGCCACCAACCAATACCAACTGCAACCAGGAATGAAGGGATAGGCCCTCTCGACAACTCTGCATTCTTCTCGGTCATATCATCCCTCGCGCAAAGCGGAAGGCTCACACTCCGCCAGCACAGTTCTCCGCCGCGAACATTTCCAGCGTATTTCCATTCTAAATTGGCACTTCCGCCAAGCGCGCCGCGATACGCTCTCGCACGTTATGGTTCAACGCCTCAATCGAAAGACCACTTGTTTCTACCGGAGTCAGCATATCCAGCTCGACCGCACAGAAAAGAGACGGAAAGAGTCGTCCTTTCGGTAGAACCTGACCGGAGCCCTGAATGACCACAGGAACGATCGGTACACCCAACTCCTGGGCCACCCTTGCATAGCCTTCTTTAAAAGAGCCAAGGCCACCCGAAGAGCTACGAGTTCCCTCGGGGAATACCACCACGGAATAGCCTTGCCGCAGGGCTTCTGCGACTTGCAATAAAGACTCCTTCACTCCTTGAGCGGTGTCCACCGAGATAATCCGACACCGTTGTGCAATCTGAGAACGAAGACCAGAGCTCACATGGCGAGCCTTACCAACGAAAAATAATTCTTTCGATGCGGGTAGACCCAGCGCATAGGTCAGCAAGGCACCATCAATGGCACTTTGGTGATTCGGTGCGTAAATCACCGGCGTCTGAATCGCCTCCGAATCAATCTGAACCTTCGTGCGCGTCAAAAGACCAATTGCCCAGCGAAAAAGCAAAAGAAAAAAAGAGTGCAGCCAAGATGTTCTTGGCAGCTGAATATTGTCGGCTCGCAAGAGGTTCGACCACTCCACATCAACTTCTCGAACCGAATCACAGCCTCTGCTTTCGACTAGCTCGGCAACTTGCAGCAGACTCAAGCGGTCATCGAGCTCGAGTTCATTCAGCTCAACGCCGAACTTGACTCGAATCAATTCTGCAAACTCCAGGCGCCCCAAGGAATCCATCCCAAGATCAGCCCCTAGGCGCGAGCCCGCATCAATCGAGCCCGTCGCTGTTCTTTCCAAGGACTTGAGCAAGACCTTCAATACGGCTGCGACCTCAACGCCATACTCCCTCAGAGGTGCCCTCGTAGGATGTCTGTCAGCAGCCAAGGCCTGGACAAACTCGGGAAGTTCGTGGCGCTTCAATTTAGCGAGACGTGTCCGCGGCAACGGCCTCTGCGACAGACTCAACCGCGCTAAATGTCGAAAAGGCGATACCCGACGATGATAGGGCTCAGCCACTAAATGCCAGAGGAGCGAATCATCCTCGATGTACTTTTGAGCATCCACTTCGTCTCGTAAGCGAACAACTCCATGCAGAACATCACCGTCCAAGAAGACCGCCGCCTCCTCCAGAAAGGCCGCCCCCTGCAAAATTAATTCTTCGCTCAGCACCGGATTCACATTCTTGCCATTCGGCAGGACAATGATCTCCTTTTTTCTGCCTGTGACCTGGACAAACCCGTTCGCGTCAATCCGTCCCAAGTCGCCGGTGTAGAGCCAGCCGTCTCGAATCACAGCTGCGGTCTCTTCGGGGCGACCAAAATACCCTGGGGTCACCTGCGGGCCCCGTACGACAATTTCCCCCTCACGAATCTCGACTTCTGAGCCCACGACCGGCGGGCCACAATAGCCTGGACGGATCTGGTCGGGTCGAGGCATTGTGATCATGGGCGCACATTCAGTCATCCCGTACCCCTCGGCTAACCGAAACCCCAACACAGAGAAGAATCTGACAATTTCTGGATCGAGAGCAGCTCCCCCGCAGATCAGGTAGCGGATATGCCCTCCAAACCCCTCATGCACTCGACGAAATAGCCGCTTCCTGAAGGCTTCACTCTTGATACTCTTTGCGAGCGCGAACACGCAACGCGTCAGCAGGCTCGCTTCTAATTTTTGACGCAAGCCATGCATCAAGAGTTCATAAAATCGAGGGACTCCGATGATCATTGTGACAGCATGAGCCTGCAACTCAGCAACAATATCTTCGCGCTGAATACTCGGGCTCATCACGGCAACGCCTCCCGAAATTAATGGTGCCATGAGATTTCCAACAAGAGGCAAAACATGGTGTAAAGGCAAAAACATCAGAACTCGCTCTTGGTTTTGAAAATAGCCACCCTCTCTGACTGCGCGTAAGTTCGCACGTAAGTTCTGATAGGAAATCATGACCCCCTTTGGATTGCCTGTTGTCCCGGATGTGTACACGATCGCTGCGATCGCCGACTCATCCTCAGCAACAATACTCTCTACATCAGCAGGACGAGCTTCTCCTTGAAGAACTTCGTCGAGGGAGAGAACTTTGATCCGCAGTTCGTTGCCACCTTGGACTGGTTTCTCCCGCTCCAGCAGGGCAACAGCCTGTTTCGCCACCTCGTATGTTTCATCGCTGACATAAACTTGTGATGGTCGGGCATCCTTGAGAATGTAGGCCAATTCCTCCACAGAGCTGAGCGCGTCAACGGGAACTAACACTTTTTCTGCAGCCCAAACTCCATAAGCCAAGACCGCCCATTCAAGGCTATTCTCAGCAAAAACAACGACTTGCTCACTTTGACCTTCTTGAAGCCGAGCCTGCAAAGCAGAGGCCCGTGCCAGAAGCTCGTCGTAGGTCAGCTGACGTTGACCAGCAATCAGCGCAGTGGACGGATGAGACTGAAGTAAAGTCAGCATGGCTCTAAAAAGTGTAACAGATTCATCTAAAGTGACCCTCTAAGCTTGTCGGATCCCTAAAAAGCAGCACCAAGACTACCAGTGAATCAACGATGACTCCTCTGGCTTTCTGAAAATCATCAATAAGCCTGACCTCCCCCAAAGATCACAGCACCGGTCTTCTTGCCGCCACCACCGTCGACACGCATGTAGGTACGCGACCCAAAGCGTAGTCGCACACCAGCACCCAAGGTCCAACGAATCAAACCTGCTTGAAAGGGCGCTTCTTGGCTATAGGTTTCAGCGACGTTCGCAAAAAGAGCGCCACTAAATCGCCAGTAGATAGGAAAGCGATATTCAGACTGCAGAGCAATCATACTGTTATCACGATACCTACCCCGAAAATAGCCGCGCATCGTATTGGGGCCGCCTAGCTCCGCCATCGACGAAAAAGGCGGAGCACCTGTGCGAAACTCGCTGAGAAGCTGCAGTGCCAAAACATGCTCTTTGTAAAGACGTATGTATTGGCGGGCATCGAACACCCAGAGTAAGTAATCGTAATCACCACCTAGGGCCTGGGAGTAGAAGC
>JAKVCH010000353.1 GCA_022447485.1 Polyangiaceae bacterium
GAAGCTGTTCGCTTGCCTGGTTCAGGCCTTGAGGCCCGCTACTTGCTGCCTGTTGGTGCAAATATCGTGACTAGTGAAGATGCGGTTATTACTCCTGGTGAAGAGCTAGCTCGTATGCCTCGCGAAACGACCAAGGTCCAAGATATTACCGGTGGTCTACCTCGTGTTGCTGAGCTTTTCGAGGCTCGACGCCCGAAGGATCACGCGATCATTGCTGAGATTGACGGTGTTGTTGACTTCGGCAAAGACACGAAAGGCAAGCGCAAGGTGACGGTGACTCCTGTTGGTCTAGAAGGCAATCTTCTCGACGATCAGACCCGTGAATATCTGATTCCGAAGGGTAAGCATATTCAAGTGCAGCCGGGCGATCAGGTACGAGCAGGCGATCCTTTGATGGATGGTCCAGCTAACCCTCACGATATTCTTCGAGTGAAGGGTGAGAAAGAGTTGGCCGCTTGGTTGGTGAATGAAATTCAGCAGGTATATCGTCTGCAGGGTGTAACCATCAATGATAAGCATATTGAGGTGATCGTCCGACAGATGCTGCGACGAGTTCGCATCAAAGATCGCGGTGAGACAAACTTCCTACCGGATGAGCAAGTCGAAAAGTATATCTTTGAGACGGAGAATGAGCGCGTGCTTTCTCGAGGCGGAAGCCCTGCAGTTGCAGAGCCGATGCTCTTGGGCATCACGAAGGCATCTTTGTCGACCGAATCCTTCATTAGCGCTTCTTCCTTCCAGGAGACGACGAAGGTGCTCACCGAGGCGGCGATTCATGGCAAGACGGATGATCTTGCCGGAATTAAGGAGAACGTCATCATGGGCCGTCTGATTCCTGCGGGAACCGGTTTGCCAGCGTACAAGCGCTTGCGAGTGGAAACTGAAGAAGGAGAGAGGTTCAATCCTCCAGCGTTGCAGAAGCCGGCTCCTTCGACTCAGTTGGCTGAAGAGGCGTGAAGGCGCTGCGGAAGAATTGAGCCGAAAAAGCTCGCTGAAAAAGACTCCCTTCGGGGAGTCTTTTTTTTTGGATGAATTAGGTTGGAGCTTCTCCTCTTGGTCTCTCGCTAAATCGTCGCCGTGGGTCTAGCGTCCCGGTCATGGCGCCGATTATTTGGAAAGATCGCTGGGCTTTCATTACCGGACCGACCTCCGGAATTGGGAAAGAGTTTGCGCGGCAGTTGGCTGCTCGGGGCAGTCACCTTATCTTGGTGGCTCGAAGAGAAGATCGCTTAAGAGAGTTAGCTGCTGATCTGGAGCAGAGGTACCAGATCCGTACTGAAGTTTTGGTCGCGGACTTGGCTGATCGTCAGAGTATCGACCGTATCGTGAGAGATTTGCGCCAGCGGGAAATCCGGGTCGAGCATCTGATCAACAATGCCGGCTTTGGCTATTTGAGCACAATCGCTCAGAGCGATTCGAATCAAGTGAGCGATATGATTGAAGTGAACTGTTCTGCGGTGACGGCATTAGTCCACGCGTTTCTGCCCGCGATGTTGGAAAGACGCTCTGGGGGCATCTTAACAGTGGCTTCGACGGTCGGTTTTTTTCCGATGCCCTATATGGCGGCCTATGCTGCATCGAAGGCTTATGCGAAGTCGTTCATGGTGGCACTTGGCGAGGAGCTTCGGGGTAGTGGAGTGCGAAGTTTAGCGCTTTGTCCGGGCCGGGTGCCCACGGAGTTTGAGGTAGCGGCCGGTTTTGAGGAGTCTCGTCCTTGGTTGCCGGGTCAGTTGACAGCGGAAGAGACGGCGCGCTTGGGAATTGTCCAGTATGAGCGGGGTAGGTCGCTTTATATTAGTGGTTTTGCGAATCTTGCTCTGACCTTTTTGGCGCGATTGTTGCCAGCCGTGTGGATGGCAAAAATCGTCGGGAATGGTGTGAAGAGCTCCCTGGGTTCGTCTGCAGCAGATGGGAAGATGTCATGAGAAATAGCTCGGAAAGAAAGCGACGGGTCGTTCTTCAATGGCTTTTGCTGATGATCATGTTTTTAACACTCAGCGGTTGCCAAAAGCCGGGGGCTGATAGCGATGGTCTGCTCTTTGGGTTGGAGCCTCTAAAAGTGCGTGGTGTGACCCGGTCTGCTGTCTTGAACGACGGTGAAGTGCCGCCCCTAGGTAGCCGATGGAATTCGAGTCGTACGGCGGTTTTCAGTGGCAGGAAGTCGCAGGTGGTCTGGGATCTTGGTGAGAAGAAAAGTATTCAAGCGGCCGCCATTTTGGCAGACAATAATGATACTTATCGGATTAGTATTTCATCGGATGGTAAGGACTTTGAGGAAATATGGAGTGCGAAACCTGTCTCGAAGTCTGGATTACGGTGGAGAAAGACGACGGAGATTGACCGGGAGGGCCGTTATATTCAATTGAGTCCAGCGCGAGGAGATTCTTCTTTGAGTGTCGCAGAGCTCGCCCTTTACTCAGAAATACCGGCGGAACTGCCTCCCAAGCTGGTGATCAATCGCTCGTTGGACTCGTCCTTAGGCTATCGCAATGCTTTGCTGAACTTTTTAGCCCTGGCTTTGATCGTCATTGCTTTGGCAACGAGCGAGTTGGGCTGGTGGTCGCGTATTTTACTGTCTTTGCTCGGTCTTTATGGCCTTTATGGCGTCGGTTTGACTCTCTGGAACGCCTACCCGCTGGAGAAGCATGATGTGAGCCTGACCAGGCTTGTGACGGCGATGCTGGCCTTGGGCGTCGTATTGCGTGAAGGCCTACTCTCTCGAAAAATCCGTCCCGTTTGGAGTGGTTTCAATGTAGCGGCTTTGGTGATCGCCGGTGTGCTCAGCCTGGCGTCTTTTTACAATCTCGGGCGTCCGCAATTTCGTGATCAGCGAGAGGGCGAGCCTTCCTATGTGCATAGTTACGACCTGCGAGTCTATTATCCTGCGGCCAAGTACTACGACGAGCTGAAGTACGATGGGGTTTATTGGGCGAGTGTCGCTGCTTTTGCAGAAGAAAAAGGCGGTATTGATTCACGGCTTCTGAAGAAGACCAAGTTGCGTGATCTACGGGACCATCGCATGCGAAAGGTGCCAGAGGTCAAGGACGAAATACTTCAGGTGAAGGAGCGGTTCACACCAGAACGCTGGGCGCAGCTGAAGGAAGATATGCGCTATTTCTGGGAGACAATGGGCAATCGGGCCTATTTGGGCTCCTTGAGAGATCATGGTGGCAATGCAACGCCTCTGTGGTTGTCGATTGCCCATCTCCTTTGGAGTTCTTTTCCGGCGTCAAACCAGCTTCTTCTTTGGACCGGACTGCTCGACCCTCTTTTGCTTTTACTTTTTTTGGTGGTCGCTACCCGTACTTTTGGAATTCGTACGGCTTTAGTGAGTCTCGTCATTTTTGGCGCCAACGACTTCTACATGTTTGGAAGTAATTGGGGTGGTGCGACATTGAGAAATGATTGGATGGTCTATCTAGGCTTAGGAGTTTGTGCCCTCAAGGCGGAAAGGTATCGTCTGGGAGGGGCAATGTTGGCGCTTTCCGCGCTGATTCGTGCTTTCCCTGCGATGACGTTACTCGCCCTAGGCTTGCCGCTTCTGCACTATATTTTTGACTATCGCTTTTCTGAAAAGAAATGGCCGACGCTGCGATCAATTTATGATGAGCAACGGTGGTTTTTCCAGACAGCAGCCGGTGCTACGTTGATGGTGATTTTTGCTGTAGCTTTTTCTTCGCTTGTTCTGGGCTTTGATTCTTGGGCTCTTTGGGTGAAAAAGATCAGCTCCTTCACATCATCAGCTCACGTGAATCACATTTCATGGCTAACGGTTGCAGTGGGTTCCGAGGGCAATCAAAAATTCGTTCTGGGCCAGAGGGTTCTGCTCTACTCTACCGGGGTGGCGCTTTTTGTCCTCTTGGCATTCTGGGCGGCTTGGAGGAAAAAACCCCATCAAGTGGCTTTATTGGGGCTCGCGCTTATGCCTATTTTTCTTTACCCGGCAAATTATTACTTACATTCTGTCTTTCTTCTTGCGTTATTAGTTGGTGAGCCGCTTCGTGGTGCTAGTGCGGAGCTCAGGCGCCAGTCTCTACGGGTGTGGTCGAGTCTCCTCATCTTGTGTGCTCTCCTATTTTTAACGGTCCGTGAGCAGGCGCTCGACATCCACTTCTACAACGCCAGCGTTTATTTGATGGGTGCACTT
>JAKVCH010000354.1 GCA_022447485.1 Polyangiaceae bacterium
GGATGTATTTTATGCCCGGTTGCGAAGGTGGGTGAGAGAGGTCGTCCCTGCAGGCTCGGCCGAACAGAACGTCCTTTGGACAGTGGAGGCGCAGCTGGAAAAGGCAATTCCCGAGCTGTTCCGGCCTGACTATTCCGAGCTTCTAACTGCTGCTCGCACTGCGCTCGCTGATCCCGAAGACTCGTAGACAGGACTGCGCAGGCATTCTGTGCGCCCGCCTAACAAACAATGAAACTAACGGCGTACAGTGACGAGTCCGCTTAGGGCGCGACGCCGACAGCCCCCACTCTTCCCCTGACGGGTTGCGCGGGTTAAGCTGGCGACTACAAGCCGCATACGGCGGCAAATTGCTTCAACCTTAGGTGCACGATGCTTTTGAAGATTACAGCGGTAATCTTGGCTCTAACTCTCGTTACGACCAATGCTTTTTGGTTTTACAAGGCTATCGACCAAGGTGTATCGCTCTCCTATACGCAAGACTCGGCGACCAGCGAATGTAGGGCATTGAGCCAAGTGCTCGAAGTGTTGCCCCAGGTCGCTGCCAACACGCCGAAGAAACAGATTGTGGATGCCGCAGCGCAAGCCGCCAAAGACGACGTGCCTTTCGAAAAGGAAGGAGGTCTTTGGGTTGGTCATATTGGCCTGTTCTTTGAGGGAGACCGGTTGGTGAAAGTGAAACGCAGTTGGTCACCGTCGTTCTGTGAGTGGACCGAGGACGCCCCCTAACCCAGAATAAGCTCGACCGCCTACCGCTCGCTCCTTACCCAAAAAGCTCCGTCAGCCCGCGCTCTTTCCTCGGTAGAAGGTACGGGCTAGGCTTACTCAAAGCTGAAGCATGATGCTGCAGCCTATTATTTGACGCTGATTGGTGCGCAATGGAACGAACAGGCATAGAAATAGCGCTCAGCGTCCTCGGATTTTTTAACGTAATAGCGACGATCGGACTCCTGCTGTCCCGTCAATATGGTGTGATCCAGAAACTGCTCCAACTGATTGTGCTTTGGTGCGTTCCTCTCTTCTTCATTGTCGTCTTCTTTATGTTAAGGCACGACACTCGGGCGCCCAACCATTATGATCGGCGCCAAGCGAGGAATGATGAAGGTGGCCTCGGGTGGAGCCACCACGATGGCTTCGATTAGTACGCCCTTCGGGGGGCGTTGGCGATGAGAGTTCCATCTTCGCACTCGGCACCTCAACCACCTGCCTCTGATCCTTTTCACTTTATCATGTCGCTTGGATTACCTGGGTCTCAGCAATTAGCGTCTGCCGAAGGGACGAGCTTGGAGAGTGCGAAGGTAACGCCAAAGGGCCTGGCGCTCGACTGAGTTCATATGACTTAAGGCAGCGAGAGGCATGAAGGCATCTAGCTTTGCGCCATCTGGTTTGATTCCCTGATCGAGCAGTACTTCAAAATCAGAAAACGACCAATTCTTCAAACCTGTTTCATGAGGAGTGATATTCGCAGGTATCGGCATGTCTGGAGGAGCGCCAGGAATGGGACCACCGCTCATTGTAGAGCCATGGCAACCAATACATGTTCGCGCCACATAATAACCGTATTCAGCGGTCGGCGCGGGAGGCGGTGCTTTCTCGGGAGCGTGCTGCGCCATGTGTCGCGCCACATCCAAGACAACGCCCACGCCCTGGCGATCCATGACCTTCCACAGAACACCAAGCTCAATCGGGCCGGGGGCTCTCTCGACAGCAGGGCGAGTGCGTAGGAAAGCAATCAGCGCACTGAGGTCTTCATCTGACAGCCAGCTCAACTCGAAAGAAGGCATAAAGCGTAAGGAGTGGCCATCCTTTTTGACCCCATACTCGATGACTCGCACCAGCTCAGCGTCGCTGTAGACAGAACCCAACCCGCCGCTCGTCAGATTAGGACCACTCACGCGACCAAGTGGTCGCATATCGATGGGGGTGCCTCCTCCGAGATCAGCACCGTGACACTCGCCATTCGAACAGCCTCCAATCGACTCGGAGATATGTCGACCCCGAGCAATCGTCTGCTTGGTGATGGTGACTTCCAGCTCGCGCAAGGGGATGTCCCAAGCCTTTTCGATGCTCTTGTCAAAAGCCCGCACCTGGAACCACACAAAGAGAGCTACCGCAGTCGCTGAAACCAGAACTACCGACAATGCCCCCAGTGCAATCTTTCTCCATACAGTCATACGAATCGACAACGAGCGTGCACCTGAATCATTGCTCGCCCCTACCCCCTTGGGCAAAGGTTAACAGCTCTGCATCGAGAGTTCTAATTGAAGTTCGAGAGCGCAGAAATTTAATTTTGCCCGAGAGTTCTGGTTAGCTCTGAGAATGTTTCAGGAGAAGCACGGAAGCCTCAGCGCACCTTGAGCCACTTCACGGCTCCGAGTTCGGAGTCGAACGCCCGCATGTTCACGCCCTCACTCAAGCCCGTCATCCTCAAACTTACCGCAAGATTGCTGGACTTAACGAGAACAGCGACCTTACGAAAACGTCTCTTCTTCAGCCACGCCCATAAAGCAGTCTGAATGTCGGGAGGGGTATAGTCGGATTGACGAGAATCGAAGAGTAGAGCGTCGAGCTCTTTGAGACGCAGTAAGCGATCGATTGCTTGAAGCACATGGTCCAACTCCTGCAAACTTCGTGCAGAACGACGGTGCGTCACGAGCAAGTAGCCGTCGCGAGCCTCCAGCTGCATCTCTCCCTCGAGTAGGTCCATCTCTGAAGATATTGACCCATCTCGACAGGAAAAGCGAGTCATCACTTTGCACAGGGTAGGCGGGAACCGAGGCAAAAATCTTCGCTAGGTGGCGCCCTTGTACGTTTCTGTTTCTTTGCACAGAGTTTTCTCGAGACAAAAAAAGGCCGCTCCCTTCCGAGAGCGGCCTTTCTCTGATTTCTTCAGGAGCTTAGAAGACGGCGTCGCCGGCAAAGGGGCTCCAGGTGAATCCGGAGAAACTTCCCGTCAAAGAATTCGTGACGAGAGTGCCCACAAAGCTTCCACCGACCACATTGGTGTCAGCGAAGGGAGCCAAAGCCGAACCGATGAAGTCCGTCTGGTGAATGTAAAGCGATGTTGCCTCATAGAAGTTCCAAAGAACATGATCTACCGCAACGCCATTGACGGCAATCACACCTGGACCAACATCCAAAGCGACACCTTCGACGTTGATGACCACCGTTGACCCCGCTGGAGCATTGATCCTCACGCCAAAAGCGCCGTTGAGGTCGACAGAGTCAACCTCAAACACATTGAGGACAGGATCTGAACCATTGAGAATCAGCTCTGAGTTCACCAACTGACTCGTGGCATTCGTCGAATACCCAGCAATATCTTGCGACAAGGTCAAGAGCTCACTGGACATAGCAGCCAGAGGATACTGGCCAATATTATTGCTCAACGAACCACCAATCGAGGCCTGAGACGTCACAGAACCAGTGGTGTAGGTGCCGCCGTAAATCAAGTCGCCACGAGTTCCACCGCTGACGAAAGTTACATCGCCGCCCGCCACAAAGCCCACGGGCAGATTGGCTTGAAAGTTCACGGAAGTAGCATCAAGAGTCACATCACCCACAGCCAAGATTGGACCACCAATATCTTTCGGTCCAGTGATTGAATCGAACGCAAACACGTTAAATTCACTCGCCGCTAATAATGGTGTTGTTGGCTGCGGAGTCGGAATGGTGCAAGACAATGCAATATCGCGGGTCGTTGTCTGACCACCGGCACTGACCGTCAATCGGTAGAGGTTCCCGGTTGTCAAAGTAAAGCCCTGGGCATTCGCAAAGTCATCGAGAACGAAACCATCTGCAGTGAAGTAAGCAGGTAGACTGCCAGCTGCAAACGTCTCGCTCACGGCGAAACCAATTGGATTCCGATTCAAATCAAGCCCCTGCAAAGTGAACTCGAAAGGATCATCTAAACAAAGAGTGCTGATGTCGACGTCAACGCCAGGGCAAATTGGCGTAATCGGCGCCGATCCCTGATTGACCAAGAAGTGAGACGCCCCGTAGGAGCTACAGTCTCGACAGGAATTGTCTAGCTCACCAGGCACGCCCGGAGGAGGGCCGACAATCGAGCTTAGAGAGGCAACACTCGCACAAGCCTCGTAGCGTTCGCGATTGATCGCCAAGGTACGCGGTTGGGCAACATCGTTATTC
>JAKVCH010000355.1 GCA_022447485.1 Polyangiaceae bacterium
AAAGGGGGTAAATCGCCCACCTCATCGAGGAAGAGAGTGCCACCATCTGCCTTTTCAAAAAGACCGAGACGCGTACTGCTCGCACCCGTAAAAGCACCGCGCACGTGGCCAAATAGCTCACTCTCGATCAGCGTTTCGGGTATGGCAGAGCAATTCACCGGGACAAATGGGGCCTCGCTGCGATTCGAATGCGCATGAATTGCGCGCGCCGTGAGCTCCTTTCCGGTACCGCTCTCACCCTGGATGAGTACCGTGGAATTACTGGTAGCCACTCCAGTGGCTCGCTCGTAAACCGTGCGCATTTTTGATGAACTACCGATTAATTCACCAAACTTCTCGTTCTGGGAAAGCCGCTGCTCTAGGGCCAGATTGCGAATACGCAAACGCCGGTGCTCTAAAGCTTTCTGCACCGTCAGAGCAACCTCATCCATCGAACGGAACGGTTTGGTCAAAAAGTTAAAAGCGCCATGATGCATCGCTTCGACCGCTGTCTGAACATCACCATGGGCGGTCATGATGATGATGTGGGTGTCATTATTTGAGAACTCAAGGCGCTCAAGAAGCTCCATACCTGAGCCGCCCGGCATTTGTAGATCCACCAGTGCCACGTCAACCGACTCACGCTCGAGTATGCTCTGGGCTTCGTCTATCGAGAGAGCCGTCGCAACGGAATATCCCTTGGACGCGAATAGGCGAGCCAGAACACGCCGCATTTCAGGCTCATCGTCAACGATCAAGAGCCGCCCGGGTCCAAAACTGTCTTGAATCGCACCCACCTCTTCTTTTGAGTTCATCTTTCCCTTTTCGTGATATGCAAATGCAAATGATGCGACCGCATCCACTGATGTCGTTCTTTACCCGCGTCGATTTGACCTACCCGAATAAGCGACAGTTTGATTCCACCACTTCTTGAAGGCTCTGCAAGTGACCGACAAAAAGCCCCCCTCTAGCGCGCCTTTCTGGGCAAATCGTCAACAAGACGTCGCTCTCTGGTCGCCAAAGACCCTCGAAGGGGTGGCGCCTTCGGATAAGACGCAGCCTGATCGAAGTAAGATCAGCGCGCAGTCAATTCAGCCAGCAGCGGAAAAAGATCAGCGTGCCACCTCCAGTGATGATGAGCAATCAGCGGAAGGTCTATTTTTTGGTGCCTACTTAGGCCCAGATAGTAAGACAATGGGAACGCTCTCGCTGAGCGGACACCTCCGTTTAGAAGGAAATGTGGAGGGAGAGCTAATGATTGGTCAGGATGTTGTTATCGCAGCGCCGGCAGTCGTTTCGGGTCGCGTATCTGCGAGAAATATATTTGTTTTAGGCGGACGCGTCGAAGCAACACTGCAAGCCACTGGGGTTGTCGAGATTCACGCGCCAGCCGAGGTTACGGGCCAAGTGGTAGCCGCTCAGCTCCAGCTTGAACCAGGTGTTGAATTCTATGGCCAATGCCAGCTGACGCCTCAGGCGCCACCGGTCAAGTAGAACAACTCGATCAGGGCAGGCGCGGCTCCTTTTGACTTAGCTTTAACTTCCAGCCTAGGTCCTCGATTGGACGAAAGTCCTTATCTTGTTGAAAACGAACCCGGTAGTCTTCAACCGACGCATGCTTTCTTGAATGCCGAGGCCTCTTCAAAGATGATGCGAGTGCAATCACCTCATCGGCCTTCTCTTGACAATGCTGAAGGGATGTTTCTCTCTCTTCCTTCGTTTTCTGGTGGTCGTGGCCCAGGATACAAGCCAATTTCGCCTCAAAAAAGGAACGTTCAGGATCCTCCTGATTAGCCTCTTTCAACTTTTCCAAAATGGCCGCAACTGAAACCAAAGCAGATTGGCCGCGATCGCTCCCCGAGCCCAATAGCTTAACGACTTCAAATAGAGCAGCAATGCGCCCCATGCGCAGCTGATAGACCGAACGCTTGAAAAAGCGACAATCAACAGCGCTGGCCTCAGCCAAACCTTCCTCTTGTAAGAGCATCGCTTCGTCCAAATCCTCGATAGTCGGCGTTGAATGAATTCTCATTTTCACGTCCGAGAGGTAGTACTTCAGACCCACTGAATCTGGATGGTCCTTCTCCAGAGCGCGAAGCGCTTCGTACGCTTCCGAGAACTGATTCTGCCGCACCAGTTGACGGACCTCTGAAAGCTCCCGACGCCCGGGCTCTTTCTTCCTTATTTCTCGACACTTAGCGTTCTTTTTACGAGGCTCACCCGCTGACTTTTTTTCTTCCGGCTTGGTTTTTTTCACCTCGCCTGTATTGCTTGCCTCGGTTTGATTCTCAGCTAAGTTTTCCGTTGGGGGCTGCTGCCGACTGCGGCTGCATTCACAGCCGCTCACGAGAAGGAGAAAGAATAGCCATTTGTACACACGGAGAGCATACACAAAGCGATCTCGAAACAAAGTTGAAGCATAGGCTCTGATTCATTCTACTTTTCCGATCTCATGACAAATTTTTGACCCGCTCAGCCGGGAATAGACCCAACTCTCGTAAGATAAGTGCCTGAAATCACCAATCTTCTAGAAATATCGTCGAGATGTAGGATCATGCTTGCGAAAACTCGGATTTCATGGCCTATTTCCCCCCCCAATCGGGACAGGCGACTTCACCTCATGATTAGAGACCCACTGAGTGGGGGATACGTTCGCTGCCACGAGAATAGAACCTTCGAAGGACTTCGGTCGAATGCAACCTCGGCCACCATAGCGGCTCTCCTCAGTGAGAGTTTGCAAGGGACACAACCGCCCCGCCCCCGCCGAGCCAAACACCGGCTCGTCGGACCCATGGAGATACTCACAAAATGAGCCTACCTGTAAAAAACGGACTCTACGACCCTCGCCTCGAACACGATAACTGCGGCATCGGAATGGTAAGTCGCATCAACGGCGAACCTACCCACGACATCGTCCAAAAAGGTGTCGATATTCTGATAAACTTAGAACATCGCGGTGCAAGCGGAAGTGACCCGCTTACTGGGGACGGTGCTGGCATCTTAACACAGATTCCGGATGCATTTTTCCGTAAGGAATGTTCCAAAATCGGCATAGAGCTACCAGCTAAGGAGAGCTACGGAGCTGGATTAGTTTTCTTACCGAAAAACCCAAAGCAGCGAGAGCGCTGTCGCCAAATTCTCGAAGACAAGATTCTCGGCACAGGGCAACGCCTTTTGGGTTGGCGCGAGGTTCCTGTAGACGAGGACGCACCGGGGCCAGTTGCCCAGGAAAGCGCTCCTCATGTTGAACAAGTCTTTATTGGCTCAACCTGTGATGACCACCTGCAATTTGAGCGAAAGCTTTTTGTGATTCGAAAGTGGGCAGAACGTACGGTTCGAGAGAGTCATCTATCTGAGCGGGGGCTTTTCTATATTCCTAGCCTTTCGTCGAACACGATTGTTTACAAGGGCTTGTTGCTTCCGGAACAGCTGACCCATTTTTACAAAGACCTAGTGGATGAGGAGTTTGTAAGTGCGGTGGCCATGGTTCACCAGCGCTTCTCGACCAATACCTTTCCTACATGGGAACTGGCCCAGCCATTTCGCACGCTTTGTCACAATGGCGAAATCAACACTGTCCGGGGAAACCAGGCCTGGATGGGCGCACGGGAACAGCTCTTTAGTGGCGAGATTTTTGGTGAAGATGTTAAACATATCCTGCCGACCATCGCTCCGGAGTTAAGCGACTCGGCTTGTTTGGACACCGTCGCGGAGTTGCTCATGATGGCCGGGCGCTCCCTCCCCCATGTCATGATGATGTTGGTACCAGAAGCGTGGCAAAACGACGCGAACATGGCGCAGCATAAAAAAGACTTTTACGAGTATCACGCCTGTCTAATGGAACCCTGGGATGGTCCCGCAGCGCTAGCTTTTACCAATGGTAAGCAAGTAGGAGCCATTCTTGATCGAAACGGCCTACGCCCCGCTCGCTACACAGTGACCAAGGACGGTCTCGTCGTGCTCGGCTCCGAGAGTGGTGTGTTGCCCATTGAGCCTTCGAATGTTCAACGCGCTGGCCGCCTAGAACCCGGCAAAATGTTCCTTGTGGACTTGGTGGAGGGTCGAATCATTGAAGATGAGGAGATCAAGCGAAAGGTTTGCACTCAGAAGCCCTATGGCACCTGGGTTAAGGAGAACTTAACGAGCCTTGA
>JAKVCH010000356.1 GCA_022447485.1 Polyangiaceae bacterium
AGGTGAAAGTGCTCCGTGCTCTCCAGGAGGGAGAAATACGTCGGGTAGGTTCTGATGAAACGCGTAAGGTGGATGTCCGGGTCGTGGCTGCCACGAATGTTGACTTGCGAAAAAAAATTCAAGGTGGTTCGTTTCGGCAAGATTTATTTTATCGCTTATCGGTTGTTGAAATTGAACTACCGCCTCTGCGAGAGCGCTTAGAGGATATCCCACTCCTCGCCTACCATTTGTTACAAAAGCACGTTGACCCAAAGACCTCGGAAGTTTGTCGTTTAACCCCAGAAGCGCTGAGCGAATTGGCTCGTCGCCGCTGGGAGGGTAATGTGCGAGAGTTGGAGAACGCGATTCAGCATGCGGTCGTCTTTTGTCGGGGGAAAGCCATTGCGCCCCAGGACTTACCCAGTGAGCCTGATGCTGCCGTGAGTAGTCGGATCGGTCGAGGACAAGATGGCGTTTATGCGATCATGAGAGCATTGGCAGATCTGCCCTATCGCACTGCGAAAGATAAGGCTCTGGAGCAGTTTGAATCGGTCTATTTCGACACTCTCCTGGCTCGAACAGGTGGCAACGTATCCGAGGCGGCGCGACAAGCTGGCCTCGACAGATCGAATTTTAGGCGGGCTCTAAGAAGGGCTCGCTCAAGGAGCGAGGGGCTTCCTGAGGTCCGCTATGATTCTGCAGAGAATCAAGGAATTAGCGCGAGTGCGGAGGCGGTTGTTATTTCTCATCTTGAGGAAACACGGGCTCCAGTCCCTGCTGAAGCAGTTCCAGGTGGAACCACGACCGACACTCGTCCGGTGAGTTCGGCCACGCAGCATCGAGCAAACCCACAGGATTTATCCTCTTAGCGCGAAACCTTGCGACATTTTCCTAAAGGTGTTTCAACCTGGGCCGGTTCTCGCTAGACCCAGCGTATCACCTCTTTTGTTGCTATGTCTTTTGGTTTCTTAGGACGAAAACTCTTCACCGGGATATTCACTCTTGCTCTGGCAGGGATTCCCGTAATTGGAATTGCGCGGGCCGAAGGAACCATTGGCCCATCTGCTGAGCCGATGAAAATGGGCCAGCCCGGTGGAGCTGATACATCGAATCAGGAGATTCTCTTCGCTCCGCCGGTGCAAGGTCAGAAGGTGCTGACCTTGCAGCAATTATTGCAGATGGCCAGCAAGAATTATCCGAAAGTACAGCAAGCACGAGCTCGCTTGTCGATGAAGCGGAGTACGCTTTGGGAGGCGCGAACCGCACCTTTTACTGAGTTTGTTCTTGAAGGTGGGCTGGGCATTGCCCCTACCGTACGCGGGACCCCGGTTCTCAGTCCTAGTTCCGATGCTGCTTTGACCGAGAATATGGCTCTCGCGTGGCAAATGGGCGTGAAGGGAATCATCCCGCTTTGGACCTTCGGAAAAATTACGAACCTTTGGCGACTCGCTGAAGCCGACATTCAGCTTGGTCGCCATGAGCTAAAGAAGGAGAAAAACGAAATCCAGTTTGAGGTTCGGCGGGCTTTTTATGGTCTGCAATTAGCGAGAGACTCCCTTCTTCTCGTGGGTCAGGCTTTGAAGCAGCTTGCAAAGTTCGAAGCCCAACTGGAGGAACAGGTCGAAGAAGGCGAAGCAGACGAGGGTGATCTTTTCAAATTCAAAATGCAAGTGGCCGAGCTCGAGGCGCAGCAGAGCGAGGCCCGGCAGCAAGCTGCCTTTGCCCTGTCGGGTTTGCGTTTCTTTTCCGGTATTGATGAAGACTTCGATATCCCCGATGAGCCCTTGGAGCGCCTACCTCATGAGTTGGGGCCAGTCGCTCGATATCTGGAGGCTGCGCGGCTTTTTCGTCCCGAGATCAATATGGCACGGGCAGGGATCGCTGCCCGCCGGGCACAGGTTTTGATTGAGCGAGCAAAATACCTTCCCGATTTTGGCTTAGCGCTTCAGGCAAAAATGGGGCGTGCTGACGAAGTGACAGATCAACGTAATCCCTATGCTTACGATCGCGCGAACTTTAGAAGTTATGGCTTGGGCCTGGTCATGCGCTGGAAGCTAGATCTGTTGCCTCAGGCTGCTCGGGTGGCCAAGGCGGAAGCTCAGTTGGAAGAGGTACGCGCAATCGAGCGATTTGCAGTGGGAGGTGTCGCGGTTGAAGTTGAGAAAGCCTGGTCGCAAGTAAAGGATGCTAAAACGCGTCTCCATGCGTGGACTCGTGCCACACAGTTTGCAAAGCAGTGGATGATTTCCGTCAAGAACGGTTTGGACCTAGGGATTTCCGAAGAGAGCGATATGGTAGAACCTTCGAAGGAATATGCCCTGAAGAAATTTAAGGAGTTGTCCACGGTCTACGACTACAACCTGGCGGTAGCTCGGCTAGCGCAAGCCACCGGTTGGGATGGTATGTTGGCCACCTCACGCGAAAGAGAAAGCTCTGGGCCCACGGCTTACCAGCGCTCTAAATAGGGGTAAAAGTCCCATGAGCAAGAATGGCCCTGTTCTACGGGAGCTGACCACCTCTATCGGTTGGAGCCCCCATATTCCTAGATCAAAAAGCGCGATTCTGCAGCGCGCCTAACTTCGTTTCATCACTACATCGATTGAGCTCAGCTTTTCCCAGCGGCTTCTTCTTCCTCATCGTCGAGGACTTTTTCAATACTCGCGAGAGCGTTGCGCAGTGAATCATTGACCATCTGTACGATCGTAGGCAGAGAGCCCCGAAGTGCGTCGTAGTACCTTTGTCGCTCTGTCGAATGGACAATTACGGGCGGGAAGCCATTACGCATCAGATGGATGTTCATGAGCATTCGCGCAACTTTGCCACTGTCTTGTGGAAAGGGGAATGTTCGTAGAATATCGTAATGGAGTCGTGCTGCTACTCTAAGAGGATCCTTCAACTTGGCCGGCTCAGGTCCATGAAACCAGTCAAAGGCCTGCCTGATACGCACTGCGATCTTGTCGGGCGCTGAATATTCGTGGAAGTACAGCCTGTGTTGAGGGATCTCTTTTCTGTATTTGACAGACTTTAGATCGCCTTCCTCGGGATGTAGCAGAAGGTAAATACGTTTGAGGATCTCTGCAGACAAGGGCGTCTGAGTTTTACCTAGTTCACGCACCCAGAGCAGCGCGGCCTTATGCCGTCGCACTTCCTCACAGACTGGTTGCAAACCCGAATCAGGAACAATGGTAATATTCGGGTCGACGGCTGTCTTCAGCTCTTGATAGGTATAAACTACGCCTTCGAGTGCACTGTCGTGGTGTATCCACGACATATCAAAACTCTCTGAATATTCCCGCTGAAAACGCTCCGGCATTTTTGAGAGACGTTTTTGAATCGCACCCCAACGCTCATCAAGGCTTGTCGGCGGCGGTGCTTTCGGAGGGGCAGGTGGCCGAGATGGTCGGACTAATGACCTAACTGGCCCCGAACGCGGTGACAGCCTAGGGCGGCCCGTCAGATCGCGGCTTGTACCTGTTTGGCTAGGTATGGCGTCGGGTCGGTAGTTTCGGCTCGATGAACCCCGAGCCGTCCCCGCGATTCTCTGGGCGCGACGAGCCTGCTTAGCGACGCGCCCTTCTAAAGCGAGTCGAGCAGCTTCTTTTTCTTGGCGAACCTTTTCTCGTTCTGCCTCTCGTGCAGCTCGATAGGCAGCGCGCTCTTTTTCTTTCGCAATCCGCTCTTTTTCCTTGGCCTTTTCCTTGGCAATACGCTCGCGCTCTTTCTCCTTCTCGATTCGAATACGCTCTTTTTCTTTCGCGATCCGTGCCCGCTCTTTTTCTTTTTCACGAGCGATTCGCGCCTTTTCTTTGGCCTTTTCCTTCGCAATCCGTGCTTTTTCTCGCGCCTTTTCTTTTGCGATGCGCTCCTTCTCCTTGGTCTTCTCTTTCGCAAGTCGCTCTCGCTCTCGCTGCTGGGCGAGCCGAGCCTTCTCTTTTTCCTTAGCGAGTCGAGCTTTCTCTTTTTCCTTTGCTAGCCGAGCCTTCTCTTTTTCCTTGGCGAGCCGAGCTTTTTCCTTCTCTTTCGCAAGTTGAGCCTTTTCTTTTTCCTTTGCTAGGCGAGCTTTTTCCTTCTCTTTAGCCAGCCGAGCTTTCTCTTTTTCCTTTGCTAGGCGAGCTTTTTCCTTCTCTTTAGCAAGTTGAGCCTTCTCT
>JAKVCH010000357.1 GCA_022447485.1 Polyangiaceae bacterium
CAACACGTCAGGTCATTGCTCATCAGATAAAGGCCCCCGATTGGAGTGAAGCTCAACGGGGTGAGCTTTTCGATATTCTGATTTCAACAGAACTTAAGTATCAGATCGACGAAAACTTCTTTCCCACGCAGAAGACGCTTCAACTTTATCTCGAGGCTGACGATAACTTACTTCGTGAGCGCGCCCAGCTTCTTTACTTGCGTCGTTTGACTCAATTTGACGAGGCCAGCCTCTTCTGGGAATCAGTCTCTGCTGCCGAGGCTCAGCGTCTTGCGCTTCAATTGAGCCAAGGGGTCTCAGTGGGGACGGCCGAACTGGTCCTTTCGCTTTTAGAAGCTGGGAGCGTAAACTCACCTTCTTTATTGCTGGCTCTGCCGGGATTTCCCCAGGTTCATGGGGGAGAGGCCTCGACGATTTCCGCTCGGCTAGTGAACTTATTGTCTCGTTTTCGGGGAAGCGATCGCGATCGGATCCTTGATGGGATTTTGATGCAGGAAAAGCCCTGGACCTTTCTCGAAAGTGCTGAGCTGCAGCCTCTGGATCTTTGGAAATTGGTCGGACAACCATCCTTGCGAGAGGCGCAGCTTTCTCAAAGCTTGAACCCTCTAACCCCAGTCGCACCAATAGATTTTTGGGGAAGTGAGCAAGTCGCTTGGAGAAACGCTTTCCACCAGCTAGCTAGTTCCTCTCCGCAGCTCTCGGGGCCAAGGAAGAAAGTCAACAGTTGGCTGGACACAGTGTCTGTTCAATCGAGTTCACGTTTTCTCGCTCGGGAGCAATTCGTCGTACAACTAGCCCAGTTGCCAACCCTAGGTCGAGACGAGCTGGTCAAGGCTTTTCTCCGTTCCGGTTATTGGCCGGTGAGGCTTCAAGCGATAGCTCGACTGCAGTCGCAAGTAGCCGCAGAACGACGGGTCCAGCAACTACTCAGGTACTGCAAGATATTTGACCCAGATGAGCGAGTTCGTCTGTTCTGTGGACTTGATAAGGCGTCTCACCTCGAGAGAGAGCAACGACGACTGATTGTTGAAAATGCTCCTCAAGGCGGCGCGAGGCCGGCTCGTCAAAAAGTTTCTCTGCTTTTCTTCATGAATTCTCAGGGTGAGTTAGTGGCAACGACCACCGACCGTCGGGGGATAGCCTGGGTGCCCTCTTCCACCTTCTTTTTTCTCTCCAATACAGAGTGGCTCCATTGATAACGCCGGGCTCGTTGCATCTTGCATATAGTTGAAAAGAGATTTCGGGCGGCGCGCAGGGGAATTTTCACTCTTCGTGGAGAACGGCAAGGAGAGCACAGGAAGTTGCCCGCAAAAAAATGAGAGGTTCCTCAGCTATTTATCAAGAAAGTCGGAGAATTCTGGCGCAGGGAGCCTTCATCAGATAAATCGAGCGCATGATTCCTCGCCTTTCACCCGAAGAGCAGCTCGTTGGCAGCTACCGCCATTACTTGGAAGCTTTGGGAGAAAATTTTTCCGGAGAGATACAGACTGATTACGCGACACGACTTGTGACCGCGACGGATAATAGCGTCTATCAAGTCTTGCCTCAGGCTGTTGTTTATCCGGCGAATCTTAAAGATATCCAGACGATTACCCGGCTCCTGAGTGAGGAGCGATTTTCAGAGGTTCGCGTTTCGCCGCGCGGAGGCGGCACCGGTACGAATGGGCAGGCCCTTTGTGATGGGGTGATTGTCGACCTATCCAAGCACTTTCGAGAAATCTTGGAACTCAACTTAGAGGAAGGCTGGGTTCGAGTGCAGCCTGGGGTGGTTCTCGATCAGCTGAATACCTTTCTTGCTCCTCATGGTGTCTTTTTCGCCCCCAATTTGTCGCCATCGAGCCGAGCGACGATCGGCGGAATGATCAATACTGATGCGAGTGGGAAGGGCTCGAGGGTCTATGGCAAGACAAGCGATCATACCCTGGCTATGAAGGCGGTTTTGATCGATGGAAGTCTCCTAGAAACTCGTCCCCTGACTTCCGAGCAACTAAGAGAAGAGAAAGCTCGTGACGATGCCGTGGGGCGAGTTTATCGCGAAGTGGAGGCTGTGATTGAGCGCTCCGGTGAGCGCTTGAAGAACGAATTACCTCAGCTGAGCCGTTTTCTTACCGGATACGATTTAACTCACACAGCACGTGATGATGGTCTCTTTGACCTGGGTCGCGTTCTGACTGGTTCCGAAGGAACTTTGGGGTTTATTACGGAGGCGACCTTAAACCTGTCTCCGATTCCATCAGCACGTCAGCTAGTCGCTATTCGTTATGGTGATTTTGATGATGCTCTTCAGGCTGCACAACTCTTGGTCCGCTCGAATCCCGGAGCAATTGAAACGATCGATGATACAATCGTCGGTCTAGCTAAGGGCGATACAATCTGGACAGCCGTTGCCCACCTCGTGGGGGCGGAAGACGAGCCGCCCGTGCAGGCGATCAACCTGGTTGAATTTGAGTCAGACGATCTGGCGGTCGTCGAGGATAAGGTACGCGAACTGACAGCCTCTTTGGAGTCTCAGCGGGGTTCTTCTGGTGCTGCCGTTGGCTACACCGTCGCCACGGAAGCCAAAGATATCGCGGCGCTTTGGTCCCTTCGAAAAAAAGGCGTTGGACTGCTGGGCAATGCCAAAGGTGACAGGCGGCCGGTACCCTTTGTTGAAGACACGGCTGTTCCACCCGAAAAGTTGGCTGACTACATTCGCGATTTTCGGGCTCTGCTCGATAAGTATGGTTTGCGTTACGGCATGTTTGGGCATGTTGATGTTGGCTGCCTACACGTTCGCCCTGCTCTCAATATTCGGGATGAAGCCGATGAGAGCCTTTTTGGAAAGCTCAGTGACGAGGTTGTCGCTCTCGTTAAGTCCTACGGTGGCGTTCTCTGGGGAGAGCATGGCAAAGGCTATCGCAGTGCCTACACCCCCACTTTCTTTGGAGAGGAGCTCTATCAAGAATTGAGAGCAGTGAAGGCTGCCTTTGATCCCAAGAATCAGTTGAATCCCGGCAAGTTAGCCACGCCAGCAGGGAGCGATGAGCAATTACTCTCAATTCGTCAGCCGACGAGGGGTAGTTTTGATCGGCAAATCCCGAAGACCGTGCAAAAGAACTATGCTCCGGCAATCAATTGCAATGGCAATGGTGCTTGTTTTGATTGGAACCCTGATTCGGTGATGTGCCCATCGTCCAAGGTAACGAAGGAGCGTATTCATTCGCCAAAGGGGCGAGCTGGTATTTTGAGGGAATGGCTTCGCTTGAACGCGGCAGCTGGTCACGACTCCGGTGCCTCTTTGAATGATGGAAAATCTCCAGGATTGAGCTTATTGCGATCGCGTGCAGGCCAAGCAGCAGACTTCTCCCATGAAGTTTATGATGCGATGAATGGCTGCTTGGCTTGTAAAGCCTGTGCCACGCAATGCCCGATTAAGGTAGATATCCCAGAAATGCGTGCTCAATTTTATGAGCAATATCATAGTCGCTACAGACGACCTCTGAAGGATTTCTTCGTCGCGGCCCTGGAGAAGGTTCTCGTTCTGCTGGCTATTTGGCCGCGACTTTCCAATTGGATGATGTCTCTCAAGGTCTCCAGAGTGTTTTTGGAACGCGTGGTTGGGATGGTGGATACGCCGGCTTTGGCGGAGCGGCCTCTTGAAAAGCAGTTACGGCAGCGGGGTGTCCCAGGCTTTGACTTTGATGCGCTGCAGCGCTTGTCAGCGACTGAGAAGGCCCGCACGGTACTGATCGCTCAGGATGCATTTACCAGTTTTTATGAGCCAGATGTGGCTCTAGCGGCTGTGGACACTTTGGAGCGTTTAGGGCTGCGCCCTGTCTTCTTGCCCTGGCGCGAGAATGGCAAGGCGCTGCATATCAAAGGCTTTCGAGCAGCATTTCATCGCGTTGTTCAGAAAAATGTTGAGTTCTTTGAAAAAGTTTCTCAGCTTGATATTCCGCTCATTGGTCTTGAGCCGGCGGTTACTCTGACTTACCGCGAAGAGTATGTTCACGCTTTGGGTGATCGCGCTAAGTCCTTTCGAGTCCACTTGCTCCAGGAGTTTTTGGTAGAGCGTCTACCGACTCTTTTGACTGAATTAGGCCAGCAAGCCCCGCGCTTGAGAGGCGAATTCAAGTTATTCGG
>JAKVCH010000358.1 GCA_022447485.1 Polyangiaceae bacterium
GAGCACTCTTCTCCATTGTTTGGGAACCCTCGATTTACCCACGGCGGGTCAATTGCGTTTAGGAGGCGAAGAGCTCACGACAATGAGCAGTGGGCGTTTGGCGGCGGTCCGCAATCGAGAGATTGGCTTTGTGTTCCAGTTTCATCATCTATTGCCAGAGTTTACTGCCCTCGAGAACGTCATGATGCCTGGGCTGATTCAAGGAAAGCCGAAAGGTGAGCTGCGTGAGCGAGCCAGAGAGCTCTTATCGGAGGTGGGGGTGGAAAAGCGTGCGACCCATCGTCCTGGCGAGATGAGTGGCGGCGAGCAGCAAAGAGTTGCGATTGCCCGGGCCTTGCTGTTGAATCCACGCTTACTTCTCGCTGATGAACCCACAGGCAATTTAGACTCGGCTACCGGTGATGCCGTGCATGACCTCTTCTTTGAGATCAACGCGAAGCATCAAACAACGATTGTTGTCGTGACTCACAATCCTAGCTTTGCAGAAAGTATGCCTCGCGTCGTGCGCTTAAAAGATGGTGTCGTCGAGGTGGACGACGTCGGGAAGAGTGCTCGAGAATTACCTCGTCCGAGCCCCTGAACCATGAGCGCTCGTTTCGTTTGACCTGGGGTTCTCGTCTCCGGAGTGGTCGGAGATTGGGAAATGATAGCTAGGTAGGGAAGGAAAGAGCTTGGCTCTGAGTAGAAGGCCAGGGTCCCCTAGGTCGAGATAATGAGATGGGTCAGAGGTCGGCGGGCCTTCTTTTTAGAAGCCTTAGTGCGTGGCTCAGCCAGGAAACGCCCTCGATTGTGTCTGGTTTAGCGTCTGGCTCGAGGCGGGAGGCGCCCCCTTCCTCGCCGCCGTGGGCTGGTTGGCGACGCCGACGATGGCTGCTCGAGGGAGAGAGCTTGCGGGGTAGTGGGGAAAAGATGCTCAAGAGCAATTTTATCTCCCCGGCTTTGATTGATGCCACGGATCAGAATGCCGCGCAGCTCAGCTTCATTGCCTGGAAAGTCGTAATTCAGGAGAAACTCAAAGGCAGCGCGCTCTAAGCCGATAGCTTGGTCAGGAGACTCCGCTTGCTGAGAGAGTTCATAAATAATCATTGCTTGGAGGTCGTCGCTTCTTTCCACAAGGTGGGGCAGATCAAATGAAGGGACTACAGACGATTCCACATTAGTCAGTTGAGAATATTCACTTGCTCGGGGAGTGAGATAGATGAGTAAGTTGGGTTCTGCCCCAGCGAGGAGATTCTTGATTTGGCGATGTTGGTGCGTTGTGAGTCGACTTCGCGATTCGACAACGACAGTGGCAGCTCGGGCGCTTTTTATCTGGTTGTTTAGCTCGAGTTGGCTAGGCTCAGCGGTCGCCGGTTGAAGAGCTAATTCTTCGAGCTCTGCCCCTTGAAAGAAGATGAGACGAGAATTCGTTTTAATGCGTAGATGAAGGGCAGCCGCCCAAGACTTACCATTGACTCCGCCTGGAACTTGAAGGCAAAGCGCTCCGGACTTTGCGGCGAGGGATAACTGATCGAGTAGGGTGTTTGAATCAGGTCCCAGTGCCGTTGCAAGAAGAGGAGCTGCCAATTCTTCGGCGAACTCTTTCTCTTGCTCCTCTCCTTGGAGCAGTGCAGCCTGCAAGGTCCGAGTGCGGTCTTTTTCTTGATTCATCGCAGCTCGGGTGCGTTGCTCTCTCCTTTGGGCGCGTTGAAGAGCCCAGCGAATACTCAATCGCCCCGCCATGCGTTCTCCAAGAGTAGAGAGTGCCTCAATTTCCTCTACTTCCAGAGGGGGAACCCGGCCTCCGCGGGGCAGGACCAAGAGGCCAATCTTTTCCTCCTTTTCTTCAAGTGCAATTGCGACCAGGGCCTCATTTGCCTGAAACCAGCTGACCGCTGGACGAATTTCTGGACGCTGTACCTGAATCTTTTCGAGTACATTGAGGCGAAGGGCACGGTAGGGTTCTTGGCGAGCGAGTTCGAAAATAGCATCGGGAAAATCTGCTGCGATGGTTTCGAGCCATTCTGCGACATTGACTTCGAAGCGCTGCTTTTCGGCATAGCTAAATAAAGTGGGCTGAGACTTTGCTTGAGGTTCGGTTTGCCGGAGATCTTGCAAGGCCGCAGAAAGCGCCTGCTCAGGCTCAGGCTGGAGGCTGCTCAATTGCGCCTTTTTAATGGCGAAAAACCAGCGTCCATTTTGGGGGCCCATACGGCGGGCGAGAGACCAACTGAGCAGGGTGAGCACGATTGATACGGCAGCAACAATGATACGCTCTACATCGGGTAGAAGAGCAGCCTTGAAAAGGAGAGTTCTACCAAGAAGAAAAGTAGGTAGAGCGAAAACGATCAGCGCCAGCAGTCGGCGCATCATTTGAGCGATTTGTTGTGCCCTCAGTAGACTTAATGCGGCAGTTATTCCCAGGCATTCAACGAGAAGAGAAAGAGTAAATATCCGGTCCAGGGAGGCTGGTTTCAGCAGACTCACCGCCGTGGCGAGGAGAACCCCGGCAAATGCCATGCTCAGTGCAGCACGGATCCGTTCTCCTGCACCTAACTCTAAGCCTCGCTGATGGGCTCCTCTGAGCAAAGCGGCAAAGATCAGTAGAAACGACGCGAAGGCTCCGAATGTGACTCCCAGGTGCAAGAAGCGCTGGTCGATATCAAGGGCACGAGGAAAGAGTGCTTTTAAGGCGAGGGAGGCACTGATGAACGACCAAATGAGCCAATTAAATACAAGAGCATCTCTCGTTCGCGATACGGGGTTCGCTAGGATCAGACCTTGAGCGCGATCGGTATGTTCGAGCGCGGAGAGGGTAGCCGTTGATGCTAAGCCCAGAGCCAGGGTGAGGGTCAGTTCAAGGTTCAGGTTGAGGCTGCTCGTGAACGTCACGAGGTAGAGAGAGATGGCGCTCAGCACCCAATAGAGGTCGAGGCAATGAGCTTTGGAGACCGTTTTGAGACCAAGAGCGAAGCGTCGTGCAAGAAAAAGTAAGGCAACGGGCAGACTCAGCAGGTAAAGCTGAATCCACCAGGCTTGCCCTGGCATTGCGGCTAGAGAAGAATAGCCAACGATGAGCGCTGGGAATAGCCAGCGGGGCCCGAAATTCTGCACGAAATCAGGCTAGGATCCATCTCGAGGCGCGTCGAGCTGCTTGAGGATCTAGCAAAGACGTACGGCTGAAGCAGGCAAACTAGCACGTCATGATCGAGAAAATCTCTCTTCCTCCTGCAGGCTGGTTTGAGCATCGAGTCGGAGAGCTGTTGGGAGGGCCTCACTCTTCAAACCTTCACGGTTCAGTTAGGTTTGCGTTGAAAGTAGGTTTGCGTTGTAAGGCTCACCCACCACGACCTTCATACTTCTGGAGCAGCAGGGCTTGGTTTGTATTGAGTGAGAGACCTCCACCCATTGATAAATCTACATCGAGAATGTTTCGTGAGCAAGTTGAATAAATTTTACTTTTCTTAAAGATTCTCCAGCGAAAGTCGAATTCGTTCGCTATCCTATCATCGTGCATCAAGGTGAAGGCGGGCAGATGAAAAAAAACTACGTAGTTGATACAAACGTACTACTCCACGATCCTCAGGCCATTTTTAAGTTTGAAGATAACGAGTTGCTCATACCTATCTACGTGATTGAGGAAATTGATACTTTCAAGAGAGACTCAAGTGAAAGGGGGCGAAATGCTCGCGAGGTTGTTCGCTTACTCGATGGCTTGCGTGCCGAGGGCGGTTGCCTTTCGGAAGGGGTTGCTTTGGGCGAAGGCGGAGTGTTGACGGTTTATGTGCCTCGTAAAAAGCCAACCCTCGAAGTCGCCTTGAACCCCTCATCGGGCGACCATGCGATCCTGAAGACGGCAATTCAAATTCGAGACCAACACCCCAAGGAACGCACCATCTTTGTCACGATGGATGTGAGCTTGCGCATTCGTGCAGATGCTCTCGGCTTAGAGACTCAAGCTTACGAGAATCAACGGGTCGACCCAAAGCAGCTCGAGTCAGAAGTGGCCGAAGTGGTTGTTTCGGAAGAAGAGATGGCCGTTTTCTTCAAGGAGGGTTCATTAAAGGTCGGCGAAAACCCTCACTTGATCGCCAATACGAGCGTGATGTTGCGAACTGGGAAAGTTGGTGAACGCACGGG
>JAKVCH010000359.1 GCA_022447485.1 Polyangiaceae bacterium
AACCTCGATGCGATTTGCCTCACGGTAACACCAACCTAACGCAGCTGAGTAAGTCGCAGGCGTAAGTTGCTTGAGATCAGCCATGCGCGCATCACCAGAACCTGGCAAGAGAAATTGCCGCCCCTTCTTTGCTTGAGCAGCAAGAGAGCTGAGATGAGGGTTTAGCTGGGCTACTTCAAAAAGAGGAAAACAATGAAGGCCAGCCCACCATCGACTGCCCTCTCCTGCCCTCAACAGCCCGACTTGTCGACGATAGCGAAAAATGAAGACAACAAAAGTGCGCACCTGGGGCTTTTTTCTGGGCGGCAATTCGGGCAAGCGATCTACAGCGCCAGCGCTCAGCGCACGGCAATCTTTCCTTAGACGACAATGAAAACATTGCGCTTGTCGAGGCGTGCACACCGTTGCTCCCAGCTCCATCAATGCCTGGTTAAAGTCACCTGGGGCCTTCCGAGGTACCAAGTGGGCTGCGAGCCTCCAAATCTCTTTTTGCAAGGGAGCGCGCGTGGGATCACCAAAAAGCCCAAATCGTCGACAAAGCACACGAATTACGTTCCCGTCGACTAAGGGAGCCGCCCTGCCATGGGCTATGCTAGCAATCGCACCCGCTGAGTAAGGTCCTATCCCGGGAATCTTTAATAGCTCCTCGGGCTCAGCCGGAACGGCTCCGTCATACTGCTCCAAGACAAATCGTGCACCTTGAGCAAGTCGGCGGGCTCTTGAGTAATAGCCCAGCCCTTGCCAAAGTCGGAGCACGTCGTCCTCGGCAGCCCCTGCCAGGGATTGAATATCCGGGAAGGCTTGCATCCAGCGCCGATAATAATCTTTGACGACTTCCACTCTCGTTTGCTGGAGCATCACTTCGCTGACCCAAACCTGGTAGGGTGTTGGGTTATTGCGCCATGGCAGGTCTCGTCGCTGCTCTTGGAAAAACTGCAGGAGCTCTCGCTGCAGCCTCCTTGTCTCCGCTACCGAGGGCAGTTCCATGGCGAGAGGCTAGGCAATAGCCGTAGATTGACGCAAGCCTTCTTGGGGAAAGATGCGAACAAACCCCAATTACTTCTTCGTTTGGTTGATCGTGGCAGAGCTTGACGCGAACTTCAGCTCGATTCGATGGGATTTTAAAAATTCTCGCTCACTTTTGCGACCATAACGAGCGAAGAAGCTCAACACATCCTCTTCTTGGGGAAAGATGGACTTGAGACGACGAAATGCTGGAGAAACCGTGAGCACCTTCTTCTTACGGTCCAAAGAATTCAATAGCTGCCCACTCGACCCCGGTTGACGCGCTCGTAAGAATTCCTCGGCAGCTTGAGTGAGGTCTTGTCCAAGGTGCTGAGCCCGGAAAGGACTTCGCGCCAAGCCAGGGCCATTATTCGTGCCTTGGAATAGAGCTCCGACAAGACGGGGATCTGGGTGCCGCCGGAGGAGTATCGTCTTTTCGATCTCTGCTATCGATAAGGGACGACCGTCAATTCGGTAATCACGACGCTCGTAGAGGCTCTTTTTAAAGAGTCCACCTTCGGGCATTTTAGTGGGGACGCCTGCATCAACAATAAGACGCACGCACAGAATGTTATAGGCATTAATAAAGAAGGCGCGCTGATGATTGATTGACGAGAAGTTTTGCGACGGTTGCAAAGCTGTCATCAGAGCGTCAAATCGAATCGCTGATTTCTTGGCTAGGCCTCGATAATCAAAACTACCATCAACTTTTAAGTATTGATCCAAAAGCTCGGTCCAGAGTTCATCGGCAATACTTGAGCGAGATGCGCTTGGAGCAGCCCAAAGATTTGGAATGCCGCCCGTATCAAAAGGAGAGAGCGTGCTCAGGCTCCCCACCACTGCTGCCTTCAACACTTGCCTGCGCCCGGCCCACCCTGGTCTCGTTTTCATTTTCAGCTCCCCTACCTAGACAGTGATTCGTCACTCTTCCCCGAGTTCTCCCTTAGAAGCTGTCATTCCTGTCGAGAAATGTCTCGTCCTCATTACATTTTTTTGGAGAAAATAAAGCACCTTTCCCTTGGGGGAAGAGATTGAGATCTTGCGAAGAAATTAGCAGCTGAGCCTTGCCAGATGATGGCATTTGAGAGACCGTGCTCCGGGGATATGAGGGCTTGGAAATTTCTTGGGGCATCTTTTTTAACCAGCGGCTGCGTTTTCTATGGAGCGGAGTATCAAGAGTGCTTGGATACAGCAGCTGGGTGTAGTGGCTTAGAGGCTGCAGAAAATAGCGCTGGCAGCGGTGGCTCGACTGCGGCCATTGACGGCGCCACCGCGGAAAGTACTGAAGACCAGCTGATGACCGAGGGGTCCACCAATGACCTTCCGAGCAACAGTACGGAAGAGGAGGTACCGAACTCTTCTACTAATCCCGACCCCGATGCCTCCACCCCAGGCGTTGACGGGGAAGACCTCGTTGGTCCAATCTTTAGCATTTCGGAACTGAACGCCGGAGTTACTAGCTTCGTTGAGATTTGGAATAGTGGCGACACCATCGGTTCGTTAGGTGGCTATACTCTGAGCGTGCTCACTGTGAGTGGATACACTGTCGAAGAGTGTTCTCTTCAGGCAAGCGAGACTCTCGAGCCAGACAGCTACACCCTGACCAGGCTCGCCAAGACTTGCCCCGATGAAGCCCAGTGCCTGAACTGCGACTTAGCTCTCCAAGAGAATCAACGAGTGGAACTCCGGTCTCCGGACAATGTCATTGTTGATTCTGTTATTTTCCCGAGCCTCTCCTCCCCGGAATACCCTGGAGAGCAAGGTTCTTACGCTGAAACCCCGCCAGGTAGCGGAATATTTTGCGCCAGTGAGCGCAGCCCGGGCAACAAGAATACAGGCGACTGCGACTGACGTCTTACTCATGAAGCGCTCTCTTACTCATCGACCAGAAGAAAGAGCCTCACTGATAGAATGCCCATTGGCCAACAAAGATTCTCTCACAACTAACTATCGACTCTACGCTCAGAACCGGTATAACCCAAACAGAATAGTCAACTTAGGTCAGCCATGAAAACACTCATCTCCCTCGTCGTCTTTTGTAGTGCTCTCGGCATAGGTTTTGGGGCTGGTCGTTTTACGGCTGGCGCGCAAGAAGAGCCAGCGGCATTGGACTATGAAAAACTGGCCGCGACCTGCCTGGCGAAACGAGAAAACGATCGGCGCCAAGACACATCAGCATCTTACAGAGCCTCTCGCTATCAGCAGAAACAATCACCCGAGCCAGCTGCAAACGAAGCCGTTGAAGAGCTCTCCCCTCAAACAGAAGCCGCTCCGCCGACAATTTACGGCGATGCACTGATGAAGTTGGTTGAACAGGCCATTCGAAGAAATCAATGGGCGCCTACTGCGGGAGGGTACGCCCAAGACATGGCCACAAGAGCCAACCCACTTGAAGTAAAAACTTTCAGGCAGGCCTTTATGGCCGCTCTCCGTGACGGACAATTTATTGTTACTCCTGGAGCCTGGACACCTAATTAATCAATGAGAGGGAGAGAACTTGAAAAACCTAATGAACCAAAAGAGTACGATCATCACCAGTATCACCCTTGTAGGGGCGCTACTGGCCGGCACCGCCCTGGCAAAGCACGGTGGCTACCGCCGATTTGGTCCCTATGTTGGGCCCATACTCCCCAGCTTTTTTAAGGCAAATGAGCCCTGCCCGCCGACTTTGGACGATCCGATTCGAATGCATACGGAAAGCGACTTAGCTCTTGATGAAGATCTTTACCAAATCAACCCCAGGGGTGTTCTCGAAGACGGCGATCCAAATACATTTTTGCGCTGTCAGTCTCATGGTGGCCCTCAAACAGGAATTTGTGTTCTTGGGCTGCCTGACGGAGAAGTCGTGATTTGTCCACACCCGCAATCACCGCCCACCGCCCCGAATATCGACGGGCTCGTCTATTTCAGTCTCCTGAAGTCGAAATCCCAAGATCTTCTGGCCTGCTACCTCGGCTATCAAGTCTCATTCGGAGAAGCGAACCCATCTTGTCGCGATGGTAGCGGCGGAGGCACTGGCGGAGGCACTGGCGGAGGCACTGGATTCCCATGCAACTCAGCCAACTCCCAAGCCCTCGGCAAAGGTGCTCAAGCCGATATGAGCGA
>JAKVCH010000036.1 GCA_022447485.1 Polyangiaceae bacterium
GCTGTGCGTTCGTGTCCACCAATGGCGGCTGGAACCTTGCTATCGGCGCACTCACTGAAACGGGACGTTTCCGAAGTCTCAAGGCAGATGATGGTTGCCCGATCGTTACGGGACAAGTTCAGCAAGATCGATGTTGGGCAAAAGTCGGTCTAAGCAAAATAGCCGAATCTCCTCTCCATTGGCTGGGTTTGATTCCCCAAAAACTAGCGCAAACCTGGAACCACGAATCCTTCCAAGTAGGCTATTTAGCGGAGACCAATCCAATGGACTGGACGCCTCAAAGAAAGGCTGCCGGAGCTGAGCTGCTCTCCGGCTATCATCGGCTCTTACTCGCTCTGGCCGCCTTCAGCCCTCTCGGATTCGTCCGCTGGCGTGAGTCTCCTCGCGGCGTCCTTGTCCAGGGAGCTCTGATTCTTGGGGTTTCAGTGGCGGTCTATGCTGCTTTTACGAATCCCTGGCATCCCTTCTGGATTTTGGCTGCGGGCACGCCATTTCTTGCACTCTTGCCTCTTCCTGGACGTCCCCACTTAGGAGGACTTCTCCGCTCCCAGCTAGTGCTCCTCTTCTTTGCCAGCCTGACTCACAGTCTCTTCTTTGGCGAGGACCGGTACCATATCGCCCTCTCACCCATGCTCTGCATCCTCGCAGCGGGGGCATTGCGAAGAACTCAAAAAGAAGAGAATTGAAGAGTCGACTCTATCTGCTCCTGATCGTAAAATGCGGGAGATGGAGCAGAACCCCAGTGTGCAGCCAATTCGCGGTCGCGAAGAAGTACGAGCTGCGCTTTTGCGACCTGCCCTTCTGCAACTCCGTCAACGGGAAAGTCGTGCGGCAGAGCTACAAGTTCTTCATGACGCTGGCTTAAGCCCTTCGCATATCGATCGAGATACGGTCTGGACCTCTCTGCAAAACTTTCTCAAAGTTCTCCACGGCATTCACCATCGGCTCGGTTCCGCAGGCATCACCGATCGCAGCAATATTGCCGATGCGCCAGAGGTTGTGGGGCTCCACCTCAGATTGTTGCGCCAGGCGATTCAACCCAAAGACGCCTACCGACTCTATTGTTCGTCTTTTAGCGAACACTTACGCGTAGGAACCTTAGAGCTCGAAGAGAGTGCAGACGCTGGTGTTCGACTTCGCTACTCGCCCAATGAAGACACAGAAGAGGCCCAAGCCGATCCTCTCTTTACGGCCTTTTTACTCACAGAACTCACATACCTGCCCATGCTCTGGGGTCTTCCCCAAGCAGAAGTCGAGCAAGAAAGCTGCATCAGTGAGGGCGATTTAACGAGCGTCTTTCTCCTCAAATGGAAAAGACCCTGGCCTCATTTTACGCCCCTCGCAGCGCTGGCCTGTGGCATCGGTTCAGGAACAGCCGTGCTGGGAGTCGGGACTCCTTGGGCTGCGCTGACCAGTGGGCTTGTCAGCAGTGTGCTCGCTGGCGCAGCAGCTCACCTTTGGACCAGACAGCAAGAGCTAACCTTGTCTCGCCAAAGAGAAAAGAATCGTGTTCTGGCTTTAGAATTTGGCCTCGAGCAAAGAGGTCAATTTCAGTCCATCGTCGGCGATATCAGCGGTACGGTGATTGGCGACAAATACCGAATCTTGCACCGGGTCGGGTCCGGTGGCATCGGCACGGTTTACGCAGCCGAGCATCTTGGTTTAGGAATGCAGGTGGCTGTGAAGTTGCTCAAAGCGGCCGCCGCTGCCGATGCGTCAGAGGCCGCGCGTTTGCGCCGCGAAGCGCGCGTACAAATGGCCATGGAGCACCCAAATATTGTGCGCACATTCGACCTAGACCAAATGCCGGATGGTTCACTCTATGTCGTCATGGAACTGCTGCAAGGCTTCAGCTTGCAAGAGCATTTGCGCACCAGCAGCCCGACCGCGCCCGGACAAGCGATCCCCCTCTTTCTGCAAGCCTGTCGTGGACTATCGGCAGCCCATCGCTTGGGCGTGGTTCATCGAGACCTCAAGCCAGGAAATATCTTTCTCTGTGACAGTGGAACAGTAAAAGTTCTTGATTTTGGCATGAGTAAACTCGCCGAAGAGGACGCCTTGACTCAAGATGGCTACACCCTGGGAACCCCGGAATACATGAGCCCTGAGCAATGCAGTGGAGGCACCGTTGACCAGCGCTCAGATATCTACACCTTCGGCATTCTCATGTACGAAACTCTGACGGGAATGCTCCCTTTTCCGAACACATCTCGGCAAGCCATGCTGCAGCATCATCAGCGGACGAAGCCGACAACCCTCCAGCAAGCTCGCCCCGATCTAAATATTCCTCAAAGCCTCGATGAAATTGTGCTGAGCTGTTTAAAAAAGAATGCCTCAGATCGACCCCAAACGGCTCAGAGCCTGGAAAGGCTCTTGGCAACGGTACACCCGGGATCCGTGGTACATGAATACCCTCCCGAAACCCCCCGCATCTACCCCAATCGCCCATGATCAAGAGTCATCTCCTCATTCAGCTCAGCAAAAAAGTCTTGGGACTCGTCTTGGTTTCTGTGCTCTGCACCACCTTCTGGACGACAGAAGCTTCCGCCTTTCCTCACGTGCTCCAAGAAGGAGAAACCCTGGCAGAGCTGGCAGAGCGCTATTACGGCTCCGTGCAAAAAGAAATCCTCATCTCTACAGAGAACGGATTACGAAGGGCCTCTGCGCCTGAGCACCTTGAACCTGGCATGGTGCTAGAAATACCAGCGCCAACCTTCATCCGTACGATCGAAGGGGATACCTGGAAAAGCCTCGCTGCAAATTGGCTCGGCAATGAGAAGCGTGCCTTCCTGCTCGCCTCCGAAAATGGCTTTCAGCCTTGGCATGAACCTGAGCTCGGACAATTGGTGATGATACCTCACCATCTGATTTGGGTTGCCCAGGGAGATGAGAGCCTCTCGACTCTCGCGTACCGTTATCTGGGGAGCACGAAACACACCTATCGGTTGGTTCTTTATAACCAGCTCAAAGACGGAAAGTTCGAAAAGGGGCAAGTTCTTCTCTTGCCTCTTGCCGGACTCGAGTTGAGTGATGAGGGGAAAAAAGCGGCTATGAAAGCAGCGAGTCATATTGCCGCCGAGGCGACAGCCGCGGCCTTCACCGCCCAGCGGCAGTCAAAAGAAGAACTGCGCCGTATTCAAGAGTCACTCCGATCCGGTCACTATGTACTCGCCCTGACCTCAGGTGTTCGCTTACTCTCCGGTGGCTCGCCATCCAGACCGGTCGCCGCAGAAATCCACCGGGCTCTCCTCGAAACTTACGTAGCGCTTGATATCCTTGGCCTGGCAAAAGAGTCTTGTCAAAAGATGCTAGAACTCGCCCCTGATACCCAACTCGATCCACTCTGGACCAGCCCCAAGATGATCAACGCCTGTCCCCAGGCGGCCCGCGCAAGAAAATCGGATCAATGACAACCCAAGAACCTCAGGCGACCGCCAACGGCGACAACGCCGCTACCATCAACACCTCTCCCGAAAGTTCCACGCCATCGCCCTCCTCAGAGAAGCCAGCAGAAGAACAAGTAAAAATCACCCGGGGCTTGGTCATCGCAACAATGATTGCCCTTGTTCTTGGAGTGGGCTCAGGGCTCATCATGAGCCTACTCAGCCTCAGTAAGTAAAAATGCCTGGGGGTCAAAGCAGTCAGTTCGCTCAGCAGGCGGAACTTTTGGCGGGACTTACCCTCCAACAACGAGCGCGCCAATTGGCCCATGGTCTCTATTTGGGTAGTCACCGCTCTGCGTCACGCGGTGACGGAGTGGAATTCGCCGGACATCGTCCCTACTCTCCAGGCGACGATTTACGGCGCCTCGACCGCCATGCGTTGGCCCGACACGGTCGCTACCTCATTCGTGAATTTGAGACCGAAAGCGAAAGAGCTCTCCATGTGGTCGTCGATGCATCGCCTTCGATGAACTACGCTCCAGCGGGTCAGGGTGAGAGCAAACTCGACCGCGCGATCTTGTTGGCAGCGGCCAGCCTGCTGATCGCCCGAAAAACTCAAGATCCCATCGGTCTCACGATCCTCGGTCCGCAGCCTCGCAGTTGGTTACCCTCTCGGCGAACTGAGGCGCTTCCGCTTTATTTCAGCCAACTTGAGCAGCTAGAGCACCAAGCGACTCAGACGCGTCAATCCACAAAAACCGGGCAAACCAAGCCCCATCCAGAAGCGAAAAAATACGCCCAAGCATTACCTCGAGAATTGGAGTTTTTAGGAGAGAGACTGCCGCGAGGCGCCAACTTGCTCTTTCTGAGTGACTTTTGGCAAGAGAACCTCACCCTCTTGCTTCAGTCTTTGGGCCTCTTGCAGACCTCCCGTCGAACAGCACTCGCCCTGCGCATACTCACCCCTGACGAAATCAATTTTGAATTCCAGGGCAGTACGCGCTTTATCGATCCGGTCAGTGGCCTCAGTGTCGAATCAGATGCGGGCTCAAGTCGACAAGAATACCTCAAAGCATTACTCGCTCACTCCCAACAGGTCGACAGAGAATTGGCGCAGCGAGGGGTTGGATTTGAAAGCTTCTCTACTCAAAGCGATCCCGCGAGCAATCTTGAGCAAGCATTCCTCTCTTTGGGGCGCATTTACCAATGACCTTCCTCCTCCCCGCCGCGCTTCTCCTCGGTCTTCTAATCGCTGGCCCCTTCCTCGCTCATGCCTTGCGCAAAGGCAAACCGACTCTTCAGGTCTTTCCAGGCACCCGACTTATTCAAGAGGCCCCAGCGCACTCCAAAGAGCGCAACCGTCTCGAAGATAAAGGTCTGATGATTCTGCGCATGCTCTTAATTGCCTGCCTGGCCCTACTCTCTGCGGCTCCGCTCGTACGCTGTTCCAGACTCTCCCTCGCTCGCCCCCAAGGAGAATCAATCGCCCTAGCACTCATCATTGATGATTCGCTCAGTATGAATAGCGTTCTCGACGGTCAATCCCGATTCGTGCGAGCAAAGAACGCCGCTCTCGATTTATTGGACAGCGCTCAAGAGGGGGACCGAGTCGCCCTGATTCTGTCTGGGGCACCGGCTCGCATTCTCCTCTCCACGAGCACAGACATCGAGCTCGCCCGGCAAAAGCCCCAGGAGCTTCAGCCGACCGGGCGAGGGACTGCAACTCTTACGGCTCTTGAATTAGCACGCAGAAGCCTCGAGGGTCTTGAACAGTCGACGCAGTCTCTCGTGCTTCTCTCTGATCTTGCTGACTCAGATCTCAATGCTGCAGCCTTAGAGGAAGTCTCTTTGCCTCTACCACTTCTTCAAACTCCGCTGAGTAATTGCGGTATTGTCAACGCCTCGCACACCGACCAACAAACGATTCAGGTTGAGATAGGCTGCAATTCGCCCGACGCTCTTCCGGAGCGGCACCTTGAATTACTCGCTGTCTCTCAGCTCTTCACAGAGCAAAAACCCCTGCCGCTCGCCTGGCAAGCAAAGGCCAAAAGACGAATCCTGACTCGACAACCCTTACGAGATGGCTCCCAATCCATCAGCTTCAACGAGACTCTTGCTAAAGAAGAGCGCCTGATGGTCCGACTTTCTACAGGCGCCGGCTCAGAAGATACTCTCGCCGAGGACGATGCGCTTTGGGTGCTGGCCCTTCAGCCACAAACACGGGTTGGAATCGTCGCGGACGCTCAGAGCGCGGGCAACGCTCACAAAACAAAAACGCTCCTCCGAGCTGGACTCGAAGCTTTCCAAGAGGAACTCAGCATCGAGCCCTTGCTTCAATTGCCTGGGACAGACACAGACTTCACAGCCCTCGGAGGAATCGTCCTGGACGATCCCACGGGCTTTACTCCTGAAGAACGGGGGGCCCTAGAAAAATGGATTCGACAAGGTGGAGTCGCGCGGAGCTTCCTCGGCCCGAGAACCTCCCAGATGCCTCTCGGTTCTAGCTTAGCCCCCTTCGTCGAGTCGTCTGCTCATTGGATCGAAGCCAAAGATGATATTTCGATCGATATTGCTCCCGACGGAGCTTTGGGCGCACTCACCAACACATGGCAAGACTTAAAGCCGCAGGGGCGTACTTTACTCAGCCTCCCTCAACGTGCCCAGCTGCTCGCTCAATGGACTGATGGGACGCCTCTGATTTATCGCCAAAGTCTCGGCGACGGCCTGACCTTCACCGTGGGCCTTCCAAGCAGCGCCCAGATTAGTGACCTCAGCCTCCGCCCAGCATTTCTAGGCCTCCTGCAGGTCTTCCTCGAAGAGACAAAAGAACGAGGCTCCGAGCATTGGAGCCGGGTTGGTTTTCCTGTCGAGCTACCATCTTCTGCCTATCTCGAAGCCCCTACTCCCGAAGGCACTGAAAAACGCAAGGCCCAGAAAGATGGCCGCAGCCTCGAAGGCATCGATTGGCCCTCTATCGCCCTTGAAATCTCCTCACAGCAACAACGGGAAAGGCCGATTCTGCCCGCATTGGATGAATCTCAGAGCCAAGCGAGGAGCTTCTCCGGCCTCTCAGAAGCTACTTCCGCAGCTCAATCTGAACAAAAAGTCAGTCTCACTCGTGAGTTTGCCCTTCTAGCTCTGCTCCTCGCAGCCGGAGAATTAATTCTTCGGCTTTTGAATGACAGACGACGATCCTCTATAGCCTCGTTGTGAGTCTCTCCCGAAAACTCCCCGTCGCCTTGATCTGTGGCGCTCTCCTCAGTCAGGCGGAAGCCGTCAAGCTCGACACCCGACCCGCCCATGCGGCGGTCGTCGAGCGCGTTGTTGCCGTCGTGGGCAAGAAGGCAATTCTTCTCTCTGATGTAAAAAAGCGCTCCGTCCAATTTCTGGTTCGCGTGTACGCTCAGGTTCCAGAAGGTCCTCAGCGCGCTGCGGCAATTTCTCAAGTCTATACTGCCGTACTCGACCAAATGGTCACCGAAGAATTAGAGGACCTTGCTGCAACCGAAGCAGGCATCACGGTGAGCGCCGAAGAATTAGATCGCGCTCAAAAGGCCTTGGCCGAACAAAACGGTATTTCTGAGGGACAGCTTTTGGCCGAGGCCAAACGCAGCGGCCTCGACGTGATTCAATATCGTGAAGACATGCGACGCCAAGTGCTCCGACAGAAACTACAGGGCCTTCGCCTGCGCGGCAGAATTCGCGTAACCGAAAACGATATTCGAGAGGCCTACCAAAAGGCAAAACGCGAAGAGCGGCTGCAGCTCTCTCAGCGAACAGCACTCTTGGTTCTCCCCGTGGGCAGCACCTCGAAACAAAAGTTGCAACAACGTCGCCTTGCGCAAAAAATCATCAACGAGGCCAAACAAGGAGCGGACTTTCGAGATCTGATCCAAAAATACAGTGCACCGGGGAGCGGCCTTGCCCCCCTGTCCACCCCAGCCCAACAGCTTCCTGCCCTACAACGAGCCAGCCTCAACCTTGAGGTCGGTGAAATCAGCACACCAATTCCTTTGAACCAACATCTTGTTCTGCTCCAGCTGCTCGAGCGCGCGCCGAGCCAAATACCGAGCTACGACGAGCTTAAAATTCGCTTGGAACAACAAGTACAATGGGAAAAAATCACCCTAGCCTACAAGCGCTGGCTCGACGGTCTTCGAAAAAGAACCCATGTCGATATTCGTCTCTAACTCTTTCTTACCCTCAGTTGCTCAGTCATCCTCTCTGTGCTCCCTTTAGACTATGTTGCGAATTCGACGATCCCTGGCATGGACCAGCTTCAGAAAAGTAGCCATCGCGACTCTTCTTGCCCTGCCTCAAGTTGCTTATGCGCAAAGCGTCTCCCAGTCTGCGAATGGCTTTGAAATTGAACGTGAAGTAGAGAGATCCTCGGGGGAGTATCCCTTTTGGATCAACTATCAGGATTGCATCGAAGATTATGCCAACCGCTCCCAGCCTGATCCAGCGCGCGGGCGGCCTACGACCATCCACTTCAATACCCAAGTAAGTACGGGACCGGGTAATCAAAATAAGACCTTCGAAGTCTGGGCAACAGACGGCTCTGCCAACTGCACCGAGAATGAAGAGCGGCAAACAAATGGTCGCTGCTGGCTCGTGGGGCGCGCCGAATCATTAAACTCTGGCGGCTTGTCGATCGATACCTACGTTCGACCTCGCGCCGTCGTCCGGGGCAAGCCGACGAATAATGGTAACTTACCATCCGACGAAGTCTTGAACGAAGCCGGCGAGGAAATCTGCAACAACGGAAAGTATAACCAGCAAAGCTTCAACTTCTATCTCCTGCTGGCGGAGGGCTCAGATGTGATCGCCAGCGATACCTGGGATAACACCACCGTTGACACAGTTGCACCTCCGCCTCCCAGTAAAGTCGAAGTCTGTGCCGGCGATGAGCGACTCTTCCTCAACTGGACGATCGAGACGGAAAGCGAAGACAACGATACTCAAGGCTTTACCTTCTACTGCGAAGAAACTGACCAGGGTTCAGGAGGCGCTCCTGCCTTTAATTCTGGCTGCATCACATCGGGCACGGCCGGTGCCGCTGGCTCTTCCGGGAGTGAACTCTGCCCAGAAGTGGAACATATCACTCCGGGAGAGAAGCCCGAAGAAGCCTACCGCTGCGGCACTTCCACAGGCAAAGGCTCCCGCGAGGGTCGCACCAATAAACTGAAGAACGGCACAGAGTATGTCGTCGCGATCGCTTCCACTGACCTCGTCTTCAACCAGAGCGCTCTTTCTCGGGTCGGCTGTGGAATCCCTCAACCCGTCACGACCTTCTTCGACGCTTATACAGATGCAGGCGGACAAGGTGGCGGAGGATTTTGCGGCTTCGACCTCACTTCACGCTCATCACTTCTCGTTATCAGCCTTAGTTTAGGAATCGGGCTCCTCTACCGTCGCCGGAGAAGCCTATGAAAACTTCCTCTCTTCCAGCCCTGGGCATCACCACTATGCATCCGCGTGAGATTCGGCCCAAAAGCAAGTTCATCGGATTGAGTACTCTCTTGGTTGTTCTCGGCATCAGCGCCCCAAGTTGGGCACACGACGATGACGCTCTCTACCAACCGAAGGAGCGTCGAGTCGCCCCGACCTACGATCCAACCGACTTTCGAACCGAACAACAATTTGCCTTTGAATTTCGCTTTGGGCAATATCGTCCCAACGTTGATTCTGAATTCGACGGCTCGGCTGCGCCCTTTGAAGATATCTTTGGCACCAAAAAGAATTTCCAGTTTGGCTTTGAAGGAGATTGGCAGGCGCTCAGGATACCATGGCTCGGGACCCTCGGGCCCGGCTTAGGCTGGGGCTACGTACGCTACTCAGCCGACTCCCCCTACACGGACGAACCATCCATTCGCTCTCCTCACCCCACCACTCTGTGGGTCATGCCGATGTACGCCGTCGCGGTCTTACGAGCAGATGTGCTCGCCAGAAAATGGAAGATCCCCATCGTCCCCTACGCTAAGGCTGGCCTCAGTTGGGCCATCTGGAAGAGTCGCGACGCCGGAGAGCTCAGTGAAGTCGATGGTGTGAAGGCCAAGGGCTCAGAAGTTGGCTACCAGCTTCAAGTGGGAGGTATGTTGTGGCTCAATTGGCTTGCTCCCCAACGAGCCCTCGACATGGATAACAGTACCGGTGTGAATAATTCCTATCTCTTCGGGGAATTCTTCTATGCGGACACCAACTCATTCGGCAAAGGTATGCAAGTGGGGACCAAGACTTGGGTCGCCGGCATTGCGTTTGAGCTCTGAGCTTGCTCCTGAGCTGATTGCCTCGCTCGGCGAGCACGGCAGCAATTGCCTGCCTGTTTTTCCTCGACAAAAGACTCAAACGGCAGCAATTGTCTGCCTGTTTTTCCTCGACAAAAGACTCAAAGCGCTCCCGCCAACACAGGAACGCTTTGAGGTGGCTGGGAGGCCACTGGGTTGCGCTAAAGACTGCAAGAAACGCAACCCACGAGGGACGGAAGGACCACTCACCGCCCCCCGGGGATCGATGAATGGCTCAATTTGCGCGAGCTCGACTACGCGCTGCCGCCTTGGCCGACTTCTCTTCTTTCGGTTTCGCTGATTTATCATTGGCGGCTGCATCAGCCTCTGCAGCTGCACCGCCAATGCCGTGTTTTGCAAGGATCTGAGCTGCCAACTTCTCTTTCATCTCTGGGTGCTCATCAAGATAATTACGAGCGTTATCCCGACCTTGGCCAATCCGCTCCGAGCCCATCGAGTACCAGGCTCCGCTCTTCTGAATCAAACCAGCGTCCACGCCGTGGTCAACAATCTCGCCAGAACGGCTCACACCTTTACCGTAGAGAATATCAAACTCTGCCTCACGGAAAGGCGGCGCCATCTTATTCTTCACGACCTTCACGCGAGTACGATTACCCGTCACAGTAGTGTCTCCACCCTTATTATCTTTCAAAGCACCGATACGTCGCACATCGAGACGAACCGACGCATAGAATTTCAATGCATTACCGCCTGTTGTCGTCTCAGGGCTGCCGAACATGACGCCGATTTTCATGCGAATTTGGTTCGTGAAGAACAACATCGTATTAGACCGATTGACTGATCCGGTCAGTTTACGCAGCGCCTGACTCATCAAACGCGCCTGGAGGCCTACGTGGCTATCACCCATATCGCCTTCAATTTCAGCTTTCGGAACGAGAGCCGCTACAGAGTCAACCACAATCATATCGACAGCACCGCTACGTACTAACATATCGGCAATTTCAAGAGCCTGCTCTCCAAAGTCGGGCTGAGAAATCAACAGCTCATCGGTCTTGACCCCGAGCTTTTTGGCATAGCCAATATCTAAAGCATGCTCGGCATCAATAAAAGCTGCGACACCGCCTGCTCTCTGTAAGCTCGCAATCGCATGAAGAGTCATGGTAGTTTTACCAGAAGACTCAGGGCCAAAGATCTCAACAATGCGTCCCTTCGGGTAGCCGCCTATTCCTAGAGCCAAGTCCAAGCCGAGGGAGCCAGAGGGAATGGCCTCGACAGTCGGTCCGACTTTTTCCCCTTCTTTCAAGCGCATGATCGAACCCTCCCCGAATTCTTTCTGTACGCTTGCGATGGCTAGTTCGAGTGCTTTTGCTTTGTTCTTGTCTTCCATTTTTTCTCTCCGGGTGGTCCAGCGGTCTCTCTGCCGCTCCGTTGATGTTCAGTAGTTACTGGGCTCTTGTTCAGTTGTCAAAATTTTTGAGTTTTTTGTTCAGTGTTTTGTTCAGTGTCTTAAACTAACGCGTTTGAAGCAGGTTCCAGAGTCGCCGAGAGCAAAACACGGGAGCCGAGTGAAAAACCCTGTCGCTCAGTTCGTGATGAATCAATAGCCTTAATTTATAGGACTACGCAAATATAAGATGATGTTGTTTGTCACACCTAGAGTTATCCATCCCTGCTCTGACGCACTCGAACTGGCTTTTTTCTCCACAGCTCCTCGCCGTAGCATTGCTCAGACCGAGGGCTCGGAAGACTTCTCTTGCCTAGAGTCCGAGCTCGGCTGGTCTTCCGAGACTTTTTCCGGAGGCAGGACAAGGATGCGCTCTGCTTTACGAGCCGTCGCCCGTAAAATACGAAACTCCACGCCTTGTATCTCTACCGCATCTCCCGCTCGAGGCATGCGGCCCAGTAGCTCAGCCATCAACCCCCCAACGCTGACCGATTCAAACTCAGTGGCTTCTATTTCAAGAAGAGAAAAAAGCTTTCTCGTTTCTGCGCGCCCTCGCACAAAGAGCTTCCCAGATTCACGAGTCACAATATCTGTATCAGCTCGATCTTTTTCATCCTGAATCTCGCCGACGATTTCTTCCAATACGTCTTCCAGCGTCACTAATCCTTCGGTTCCTCCATATTCATCAACAACAATCGCGATATGGTGCTGGTCCTCTTGGAAACGTCTTAACAGTTCTTGTAGGGGCATATTCTCGGGCACATAGGCCGTCTGCCGTGCCAGGCGATCGAGGACGGGCGCGGAAAGATCAGGGCCGGCCGAACTCGGTGCCTCCACAAGCGCCACAAATAAATCGCGAGCTAATATGATTCCATCGATGCAATCGGCTTGGCCGGTTTTCGAGTAAGGGAATCGACTATGCCCGGAGTTCCTCACTCGAATAAAGTTCTCGCTCAAAGAGAGCTTACCGCTCAGGATCACCGCGGAAGTCCGGGGAACCATAATATCATAGGCCTCTAAGTCACGTAGGCGCGCCGCCCCTTCAATCATCTTCGCCGTGCGCTCAGCGAGAGCGCCCTCGCTCTTGCCCAGCTCCGCGAGAAGTCGGATTTCTTCTAAACTGGTGACCGGTGACTCTTTTCCTCGAATCAGGCTCGTTAATCTTCGCGTTACGAAGATGAGGGGCGTAAAACAGAACACTAATACTGAAACAAAATAAACGACCGGTACAATCACCCGCTCTGTATGAACAGCACCTAGGGTCTTGGGAATGATCTCTCCGAAAAAAAGAATCGCGAGCGTAAACACCAAGGTGAACTCAAAGAGCGTCGCCCCGCCAAAAATCTGAGCGTAGCTGGCGCCGGCAATTGCAGCGCCCACGGTATTTGCAAAAGTATTTAAGACAAGAATCGCCGCAATTGGCGCATCGATTTCTTTCTTAAACTGCCGGAGCTTTTTACCTGCCGAACTATCCCCCAGAGCCTGAGCTTGACCGTGAGTAACAGAGAGCAATGCCGCTTCTGCGATCGAGCAAACCAGAGACACAAGAAGCGCCACTACACTGGCCGCAACAAGACTCAACATTCGAGGAAAAAGTACCTTTCTCGCAGAAATGTCCCCAAGGGTCGCTGAAAAACCATCACCAGCACCGAGGTTACCTCGGAGCGAGCGAGCAAGCGATCCTTCTTTCGATCTTTCCTTGAATCAACGGGAATCCTTGGAGGTATCGCCCCTCTTTGCACGTTTCAGCTTCGCCCCTCACGAGAAATCTCAGCGCACCGAGGCTCAACACGCTCATTAAAAAAGGGAGAACCTTGATGGTTCTCCCCGTGATTGGCTTCGCCTTTCCTCTTCTTCACCGAGCACAGGAAAGGCCTGCACTCGGTTCTTGAAGGCTGACTCAGCTCAGTTCTTAGTAGCTGACTCAGCTCAAGGGTTTGCCACCGGGCCCAACGAGGCCACTGGGCGAACCACCGTTTTTCGCCAATTGCTGCTGCTGCTGCTGAAGCAGTTGAGCAACCGCGCGAGAACGCTCCATGGCAAACTGTTTGACCTCGCGAACGCTCGACGACGCAAGGCGATTCAAAAGCTGTGTGACCCGAGCGATATCTCGCTTCTGCATTAAGGCTTCGAAGAAGTTATGGGCCAGACGCACATCGTTTTGCATCTTGTCTTCATGGCCGGAGAGCAAACTCACAATTTCATCAATTTTGCCGGTCTGCCCGAGAAGAGCTGAGTAAGCAACGAGGGCGAAAGGATCATCGCCATTGCGCTCGACCGCCTTCTTTGCCCATTCGATGGCTTTCTCCCGAGTCTCTTCGCTGCCCGCGAAAATGCCCTGAATGGCCACAAATGGGGCAGCAGATTTCTTATTCGGCTCAGCCTCGGCTAATTCGGTTAAGGCGCGAATAGCCGCCTCTTCGTTTTCGACCCCGCGAATATGCATGAAAAGCATCGCCCAGGCATCTACCGCACCGGGACTTACAGTGATGGCCTGCTCGATCGCAGCTCGCTCTTCTTCCGTGTTGCCCTTCGCTTGATAGACCTTCGCCAGGTGGAGAGAGGGGAAAGGATTATCCGCCAGGAGATTACGAGCCCCTTTCAGGGTGCCTTCGGCCTCATCTAGTTTACCGGATTCAAATTGAGCGACGCCAAGCGCCATCCAATCTTCGCCGCCGCCACCTGAAGCGACAACCTTGGCCAAGACTTTCTCAGCCTCTTCGAAGCGTTTGTACTTCATGAGCTCACCGGCAAATTGGCGCCCGCGCTGAGGGTCGTTTTTACCTTCCTCCCAATTCTTACGTAAGCCTGAGAGCAGGTCTTCCAGGCCAATCGTCAAAGGCCGTCCCTCTTGGTCTTGCACCTGAACGGCGGGGCCATTGAAGCCCAGCAAGGACCACATTTGTTCCTGAGTTACGGCAAACGGACCGCCCTTCAGCTGAGACTCTAATTCTTCTGTCGGCTTCGTGACAGGCACAACGATCAAGGCATTGCTGGGAATGCCTCCGGGAAAAGCGTTCGCCGGAGCGACAATTGCCGCGCCGCCGTTGAGTTGAAGATTCTGAGGGCCGGGAGCTTGATTTGGATTGGACTGAGTCATTTGCTTACCATTCTCGATAGGGGATCAAACGAGGGCGCAGACGCTACCAGCGCCCGGAAAGACCAGCAATATCTAGCTCTCGCTGAGGGGAAATATCTTCGTAATCAAAGATGCAGAGGC
>JAKVCH010000360.1 GCA_022447485.1 Polyangiaceae bacterium
GGCAAGAGCCCGAAAAGCCTGACTGCGGATCAAAGGGGACGGGTCCCGGCGCGCCACTTCGAAAAGGGGGAGTAGATCTTCTTGAGGAGGATCGGCTTGTATGGATTGGATTGCCGCTCGTCGGACCCGTTCTTCGGGGTCGAGGTAGAGCTTCTGCCTTTCTTCTGGCTTCAGTTCTGCGGCGGCTGTCGCTCCTACGCTTCGCCACACAGCATCGGACGAAGATAGGTACTTCTTTGCTCCCCTCTCGTTGAGTAATCCGGCCTCAGCCAGCACAAGTAAGGCTTCTGCCCCAATTTCATTTTGAGTTTCCCCCAAGCGTCTGAGGGAAGGCTCTGCACTGCCAATGCATCCGCGCAGGCTTTGGATAAAATTTGTATCGTCGAGGGATTGGCTCCGGTCGATGTGTGCATGTTCGATTTCATACTTCAAACTCACCAAAGCCAGGGATTCGGCGTCACGACGCGAGAATTTTACGCCACGGTTGGCCTCTGCGCTCAGTTGGGTTTTTGCAGACTCCCATCGGCCTGCACGAACCATTTTCGCGGGCGTACTAGAGCAGGCGCTCAGGGCAAATAAGCCAAGAGTTGTGCAGGAGAGGAGAGAGCTGCGCAGAAGCGAGCCTATTCTGGGAATGCTGGATAGAGGTCGACGCGAAAGACGCATAGGTCCATCTGAGTCGATCAGCCGAGTTTCGTCAAAGAGGCCCTGCTCTTCCTTTGAATCAGCAGAGGCGCTCTCTTCAGTTGATGGTCGCGGACTCAGCTTTCGGCTGATGACCACGGCCAGCGCTCTGGCGCCGGGCTACTGCTGCTCGGATAAAGGCAGAAAAGAGAGGGTGCGCTTGGCGTGGGCGGCTCTTAAATTCAGGGTGAAACTGGCAGGCAACAAAGTGTGGATGGTCGGGTAATTCGATCATCTCTACGAGACGCTCGTCAGGACTAGTTCCGCTTAATACGAGCCCTTTGGATGTTAGCTGTTCGCGGTAATCGTTGTTGAATTCGAAACGATGACGATGTCGCTCACTAATTTCACTTGTTCCATAGATCTCAGCAGCACGGCTACCGCTGACTAATTTGCAAGGGTAGGCGCCGAGTCGCATGGTGCCGCCTTTAGAATCAACACCCACTTGGTCGGGCATTAAGTCAATCACAGGATGCTGAACTCTTTCTCCGAATTCTACGGAGCTTGCGTCCTCGAGGTCACAGATATTGCGAGCGTATTCAATCACCGAGAGCTGCATTCCAAGGCAGATGCCAAAAAACGGTATCTTGTGTTCGCGTGCGTAACGAATTGCAGCGATTTTACCCTCGACACCACGGTCACCAAAGCCACCGGGTACGAGTATCGCGTCGAGATGCTCGAGGTGCGACGAGAGAGAGCTTGTGCGCTCGAGTTGTTCCGAGTCGATATATTCAGTTTGTATCGCGACATCGGCAGCGAGACCACCGTGGACCATCGCCTCATGTAGCGACTTGTAGCTGTCCTTCAGGTGGACGTATTTTCCAATCAGACCGATGCGCACTTTGCCCCGCTCGGGGCTTTTGAATTTCTGAACGACTCTTTCCCATTCGGAAATATCGGGCTGGCGAGACCAAATGTTGAGATGCTCGACAATTTGAGTGTCGATACCCTCCATGTGAAGGCTGATGGGAAGCTCGTAGATGCAACTGACGTCGACAGCTGGGATAACTCGGTCGACTCGCACATTCGAAAAGAGAGCTATCTTCTCTTTGAGATTTTGGGTGATGTTGCGATCGCAACGACAAATCAGCAGGTCTGGCTGGATGCCAATCTCTCGCATTTCGCGAACGGAATGTTGAGTTGGCTTGGTTTTCATTTCGCCAGCGGTGGGAATATGAGGCACCAAGGTGACATGAATGCTCATCGCATTCTCTGGTCCGTTTTCGATTTTCAATTGGCGAATGGCCTCAAGAAAAGGCAGGGACTCGATGTCGCCCACTGTGCCGCCAATTTCTATGATGGCGATATCTGCTCCTTCGGTGGCCGCATACACCCGGTCTTTTATCTCTTGGGTGATATGTGGAATCACCTGAACCGTGGCGCCTAGGTATTCGCCTCGGCGCTCTTTCGAAATAACGGACTCGTAAATTCTGCCTGTCGTTAGATTATGACGTCGTGTGAGACGACAGTGCGTGAAGCGCTCATAATGTCCCAGGGCGAGGTCGGTTTCAGCGCCGTCATCAGTGACGTAGACTTCTCCGTGCTGATAGGGTGACATCGTTCCCGGGTCGACATTGATGTAGGGGTCGAGCTTCATGTGCGTGACCGTGAGGCCGCGAGCTTCCATCAAAGTACCAATGGAGGCAGCAGAGAGCCCTTTACCGATGGACGACACAACGCCGCCCGTGACGAGGACAAATTTGGTACGGCGCGTGGCCGAGGTATTTCCTGAATTGCTGGCAGCGTTCACGATAGTCTCGTCTTGCTAAGGCGCCCCGAGAGGCATCATCAATAAAAAAATCTCGCGGTCGGGTTCGCGAGAACATGAAAAGTAAAGCGGAAAGAGCGGCGAGCTAGGCGCCTGCGATTGTGAAACTGTTTTCCACATTTCGGGCCGGCCCACAACGGAGTTCAGATCAATAATTGAATCAAGGGTAATTTCTTCTTTGATTCTCTCAGAATTCTCCGACTAGGCCTAGTCCTACATCCATGCCGCCGCCTGATAGCGGCAGGGCGCGCACCGAAAACTCACGGGAGTGATAGCCGCTGAGAGGTGAGAAAGCAGTTTCCGTTGTACTGTGCCAGGAGCCGCTGGACCCTTTCGGAGCCGTTTTCATTAATATTCCCTGGGTTAGAATCGCAACTCCTCCTAATTGACCAAGGCCATCCAGCCCAGCCAGGACGGCTCCAATGACTTTGAGGACATTGTAACAATTTTCGGCGTCCTCTTCGCAGAGCCTCGTCCGGCCAATTTTCATCCAAGGCCCCACCACCGGTATACGTAGATCGCTTGCGCCATAATCGTTTTGCCAGAGATAGGAAGCTCCGACGGCTGCGCCATAAAAACCCAAGGTGACGCCGGTGCCGACAAGCAGGACTTTCGTCCGCGCCTTGGGCTCAGGTAAGCCATCCGTATCAAATTGCGCGGCTGGATCAGGCTCGTCGGCAGAGGCGAGCGGTGCTTGGAGAAAGATTCCGGCCATTGCCAGGATTCCAGTCCAGAGGACGCGTTGAACGGTGGATGACTTCAAACCGAGGGGCATAGAAGGCTTTTCCATCTTTTTGCGTGGAAAGGCAATGCTTTGAATTTCAGGGCTTGAGCTGGGCGGCGGGAGGTGCATGCTGGACACCATGGATGTTTCGGGCCGTCGTTTTCGATTTTCGGATACTTTGAGAGGAGGTATTCCTTTTTGGACGATGACTCTTGGCTGTGTGTCGCTGACTTGCTGTCTCATCTTGGGCTGTCGACCCCAAGATTGCAGTCCAACAGAAATAAACCCAACCCCTTCGATCGAGCGAAAGAAGTCGGTCCTTCCGCCCGAGGGCCGGGAGGCAGATGAATTTGCGGCTTCTGAATTGAGCGCTGGTGATGACGAGCTAGCTCAAGCGGGCGCTCCCTGGCATGCCGAGTCGCCTGCGCTCACGAGCTTGAGAGGTCGTCTGGACTCAGTCACGCCAGGCACTCCTGGTTTGGCAAGGTTGGAGCGACAAGTCGCCGACTTCGCTGACTGGACGCAGGGCGAAGGTGGTCAACTACATGCACGAGCCATTGATACGGCTTCAGGCGAGGTGCTTTTCGACCGCATGGGTAAGAAGGCTGCGAATCCGGCTTCGAATATGAAGCTACTGACGGCTGCTGGGGCTTTGGAGCTACTGGGCCCAGCCTATCGTTTTCGGACCACTCTTTTCGGCAAGATAACTACGGAAGGTCTGGTGCCGCGCCTTGTTCTAAAAGGCGGAGGGGCTCCGGATTTAAGGACCAGCGATCTTGCTCGTCTGGCGCGAGCATTATTAGAGCGAGGGGTTCAGCGAGTCGGAGACATCATTGTCGACCAAGCTCGATTCAGTGCCCAGTATATTCCGCCCGCCTACGATGAGCAGCCGGATGAATGGGCTGCCTTTCGTGCGCCGATC
>JAKVCH010000361.1 GCA_022447485.1 Polyangiaceae bacterium
GTCTGTCACAAGTCATCGATCGATTTTATCTGGCGTTGGTCTTTTATCCTCAAATTTTTTTCGTCATCGCTCTTACCTCTCCAGCAGTAGGAAGGCTCTCGCTCAGAAAGTTCTTGCCCTGGCTACCATTCACCTGTCTGTTCGCAGGTTTACTTTATGGGGCCCTACAAGGAGGCTCGCCCACCCACCACCCGGAACGCTCGCTTCTTCCCCTCGGGATATTTGCGACCCTGATGCTCTTTCCGCTTCTTCTTCATCTATGTCGAAAATCTCGTCGAGCTCTGCTGATCAGCGCAATTTCCACCCTTTGCATTCCGCACTTCATTTGGTTTCTTGGCTCGCCTTTTCGACCAGCGCGCTTCTACGGAGACCGCCAAGCAGAGGTAAATTTCGCCTCTGCAGCAGCCCACTTAATCCCCCAAGGGAGCACGGTTCTTCTCTCTACCGATGACTATGGCTATCTAGCCTTCAAGGCAGCACTAGGACCAACAAGAAACTACTGCGTTCACCTGACCCACGACCCCCGAATAGAAGAGCCAACCGCTTTAGCCGACGCCATCGCGACAGAAAGCCCAGACTTTTTGATCCTGAGCAAGTCGAAAAGCCAACTCAAGAACGGCCCTATTCTTCAGACCGAAGGATTCCGGCTCTTCGATCTGCGTGAAATCAATCAAGCGCGAGTGCCCTGAGCTGCAAAGTCTCCCCTTCCGAGTATTAGGGCAGAATAATGCGATGAATAGCCCCTGGGTTGCCGACAGCGATATTGGGATGAATATCGCTCGTGACAAATACATTTAATCCGGAAGGGCTATCGCTTGTATTAAATGTACAACTCGTCTCCGTCGCGAGATATGGACTGAAAACCCCCAGAGCTAGGGCATCTCCGGGTGACTGCAAGTAATAACTCTGACCCGTATGGTCTGTAGTCCCTGATGTCGATAAAATATTTAATCCACTGATCAGATCCTGCATTTCACCTTGACCTCCGCCACCAGTGGTGACCACAACAACGCCACCTTCTTCGACAAAATCTTCGACCGTAGAACTCCAATTCGTGGCTAGAGTGGCCAAGTTACCAGGAGGCGCTAAAGGCTGATCATAAACAACAAAAGCATCATAGTCTTGCCTCTGTAGGTCAAGCACCTCGGCAGCATCATAAGACTCCGTCAGCGCATAAGCTCGCCCCTTCAGAATCGCTCCATCAGCAAGAGCGCCGCGAGCCGCATCGATTACGCTGGGCGAACTATATTCACCGTAGGCGAGAATGCGCACTAGATTTTCTCCGGACAGAAAGACCGAATTCGAGAAGAGACGTCGACCTGAAGGACCAACGTTTCCTAAGCTATCGCAAATGGCAACCATATGCCCGCTGGTTGCCCCGAGACAAGCTACACTCGCGCAAAGACCTGAGGGACAATAATTCCCACAGAAACCACAATGCAGAGGATCGCTGGAAACGTCCACGCAGCTACCAGCACACTCAGTGACGAGAGGGCTGGAGTTACAGACGAGGCTCCCACCTGAGCCACCGGGACCTATTTGGCCACCCATGCCACCGAGGGCACCCCCCCAACCAGCAACGCCACCAGTACCCGTCACCGGTAGGAAACCACCAGAGCCCGGCATTTCCTGCACGGGCTCAAAAGACCCTCCAGAGCCCCGAGGCAGCGTCTCGACTTGTCCGCCGCTTCCACCACGTCTTGGCGTTTCTTGAACGCCTTCCATTTCATCACTACAGGCGCCACTTTGGCAGACCTGCTCCCCAACACAGGGCGAATCACAAGCACCACAGTGGTCGACCTCAGAGCTGAGGTCGACGCACCAACCATCACAGTTGGTATATCCTGCGGCACATTCCCCACCAACCAATCCTGAAGAGCTGCAGCTTAAAGCATACAGCGAAAGGCTAGAAATAATATGCCGCAAGAATTGACGCCGAAGACTCAATTGCCCTCCTCTCCACAATCGATAGAAAAAGGTCATTGCCCCTCTCCTGACGAGAATTTTCTCTCGGCTCTGGGATGGTCTGCATCTCTTAAAACAACAAATTCTACCCGCCTGTTCATAAACCAGGCGCGCTCATTATTTCCTCTTACCGTCGGTAATTCGGAGCCAAAACCAGCGGAGCTCAAACGATGGCGCTCGACACCCTTTTTGACCAGAAAGTCTTCAATCGCAGTTGCTCGTAATTGACTAATTTTCTGGTTGAGCTCTGCATCACCTCGCTGGTCAGAGTGTCCCGCAATATCTACCCGAATGTACTCGGGATGCTCCTTCAGTAGCTGTGCCAGACGATTCAGAACCGGATAGCTCATCGCGCGAATCGTAAAACTATTGGACCAGAAGTGTATTTTTTGTTCCAGCTCAATTCGATCCCCCACGACCTTAACCGACTGAACGTCAGGGCAGCCATCTTGGTCTGCGATGCCGTTGACTGTCTCTTTCTCGAAAGGACAGAGGTCATTTTTATCGGCAAAGCCATCGCCATCGTTATCCTCATCTGGACAACCGTCAGTATCCTCAAAACCGTCTAAGTCTTCACCGAGCAGCGGACATTGATCAACATCGTCGAGAACGCCATCCCCATCATTATCAGGATCGGGACAACCATCTTCGTCTTGAAACCCATCGGTGTCTTCGACTTCCAGCGGACAAGCGTCCTGCCAATCAGCCACCCCGTCCCCATCATTATCTAGCTCGGGACAACCATCTTCGTCGATATAGCCATCGTGGTCCTCCGCAACGGATGGACATTGATCTTCCCTATCCAAATTTCAGTCGCCTTCTGTATCGTGAACGAGCAGTTCCGATATTGGAGCGGCGCTATGATGAAAGGCAAAGAAACCATGCACTCCGAAACTCAATACACGAGCATCTTGGAAGCGCGGTTGGGAATTCGGCTGAATCACCTGCGTGTAGCCACAATGTGGCCCCAAACCACCCAAGGAGCCGAAAGCAAAGTCATAGCCCAACGAAAAGTCCAGAAGAGCCCGGACTCGCCCGCCGGTCAATGTCGCACCACCGTGACCAGCCAGCCAAAAACCCGCCTTAGAGATAGCAACCTGGGGCGAGTCCCAAGGACGTAAGCGCAGCCCGGCGAAAAAGAGTCCTCCGAAAGCACTATCAACGGCAGTCAATCCGGTAGGGGGTGCTGTGCCCCTATCTGAGAGCCAAAGAACTCCCCCGCCGATGTCGAACCCCCAATGCGCGGATACTGGACTCCACTCCAATAAAGCCCGAGCGTCCATACCCCAGCCAAATTCATCGGCTTGATACGCCGTGAGAGCATGCGCAGTATCGACTTGAGCATGTAGGCGAAAGTGAGCCGGTGATTCACGATGCGCGGGTTGAATACCCTGCTCCGATGGAGCCTCCTGAGCCATCGCAGCATTCACAAAGAACACTGCACCCCACAGCAGGGTTGACACAATCAGCCGCTGAAACATTCCCCTCAATTACTTCCCTTCGCTACCCTCTACGGACGGCGCAAGAAAAGCGTTAAGAGCTCAAATAGGGTCAGCAGGGCCAGACTGCTGATGCAAGAAATTCAGCCCGTCGGCCAAATATGGTTTCAACGGTGAATTGAGTTCAAACTCACTCAGGTCGGTGTTCAGGGTGCTCGTTGTAGAAAGCCTCAATACTCTCCTGGGTGATACGTACCTTGACCTCACCGTCTCGCTCAATCTTTGCTTGGCAACCTAGACGAGACTCCATGCGGACATCAAAAGCCTTATCTAAGATATCCTCTTCGTCGTCTGTCGCTTCACTCAGAAGTTCCTCGCCTTCTTCAACATAAACGTGACAAGTCGAGCAAGCGCAAACCCCACCGCAGGCATCTCCTTGGGGCGCATGTACGGATTTTGCCGCATCTAAAATGCTCGCTCCCACGGGCACCTCCACGGAAATATTTTGCACAACAAATAATACTTTTGGCATCAGCTTCTTCCTGCTCGATTCTTCTCGTGTTCGGCCACATGAGCATCAACGCCCTTGGCCTCACCAACCGCTTCTTCAACTGTCTGTACCCCTTGACCGGCCAAGGCATCAGCAATTGCTTGGTTCATTCTTCGCCCCGCCCATTCTTTCGTCGCCTCATCG